>CAKZOQ010000423.1 GCA_937136445.1 uncultured Gemmatimonadota bacterium | reverse complement strand
TCCTGGTCTCCTCCCTCCTCCAGCACGCCGAACGGGTCTTTCCCCACGCCACCCTGGTCGGCCGCGGATCCGGCGACGACCTGCACCGATACGGCTGGAACGCCGCCGGGGAACGGGCGAGGGCGGTGGCTCGGGCGGCGAAGACCTGGGGGATCCAGCGTGGCGACCGGGTGGCGACGCTGGCGGGGAACACCCATCGGCACCTGGAGCTGTACTACGGCATCCCGGGCATGGGCGCGGTCCTCCACCCCGTGAATCCGCGCCTCCACGACGACGACCTGGTCTACACGCTGAACGAGGCCAGCGATCGACTCCTCTTCGTGGACCCGGGGTTCCTCCCGGTGGTGGAACGCATCCGCCCGCGCCTGGAAACCGTCGAGGCGGTGGGAGTCCTGGCTCGCCCCGACGAGGCCGGAATCGAGAGCAGCACGACGGGACGATTCGGCTACGACGCGTGGATCGCGCCCTACCTGGACCCGGCTTCCCGTGCGGGAGAGGCACCCCATGCCTTTCGCTGGCCCGAGCTGGACGAGGAAGCACCGGCGGCCATCTGCTACACCTCCGGTACCACCGGGCGACCCAAGGGGGTGGTGTACTCCCACCGGACCACGGTGCTTCACGCCATGGGGATCTCCCTCCCCACGGGGCTCGGCGTCACCGAAGACGACGTCGTCCTCCCCGTCGTCCCCATGTACCATGTCCTCGCGTGGGGCGTCCCCTTCTCCGCCGCCCTCTGCGGCTACGACCTGGTCCTCCCGGGCACGGAGCTCGACGGGGCCTCGCTCTCCGAGCTCATGCGGGCCACCGGGACCACCTGCGTCCTCGGCGTCCCCACCGTCCACCTCCGGCTCCTGGACCACTGGAACGCCACGGGACGGGGTGTGCCGACCCTGCGGACGGCCCTATCCGGCGGAGCGGCTCCGTCCAGGAGCATGATCCAGGCCCTGGAGGCATGGGGCGTGGAGCTGGTGCACAGTTGGGGCATGACCGAGATCAGCCCGGTGGGCACCATGTCCCGCCTCGGGGCGCGCGAACGGGAGGCGACGGAGGAGCGTCGGCAGGACCGACTCCTCCGCCAGGGACGGCCGCTGTTCGGCGTCGAGCTCCGGGTCGTGGACGAGGGTGGCGCCGAGCTGCCGCGGGACGGCGAGCGCGCCGGCGAGCTCCAGGTGCGCGGGCTTTGGACCATCTCGGCCTACCTCGAGGAGGAGCCCGGAAGCGCCGTGGACCGCGAGGGATGGCTGGCCACCGGCGACATCGCCGTGATCCACCCCGACGGCTCGATGCGCATCACCGACCGGGCCAAGGACCTCATCAAGTCCGGCGGGGAGTGGATCAGCTCCCTGGCTCTGGAGGATGTGGCCTGCGACCATCCCGGCATCGCACGGGCCGCCGCCATCGCCGTGCCGCACCGGGAGTGGGGGGAGCGGCCCCTCCTGCTGGTGGTGGCGGAGGGCGAAGGGGCGCCGCCCGTGGAGGAGGTGCGGAGCTTCCTGGAGGAGCGGGTGGCAGGGTTCTGGGTGCCGGAGCGGATCCTCTTCCTGGAGGAGCTCCCTCTGGGCGGCACGGGCAAGGTGGACAAGGACGCGCTGCGGGCCCGGTACGGTGAACCAACCGGTCGCTAGGGTTCGACCCCTGCCCTAGGGCTCACCCCGTCCGGCCGCCCGCGCCAGCTCCACCAGGTGCGCGACCCCCGCCGCCGTCAGCGGGCCGGCGATCCAGGGCCAGGCGGCGCCCACCAACGCGGCCCGGAGCGCCAGTGCGAAGAGGGCTCCCGCAACCAGGAAGGGGAGGACCCGTCGGAGGCCGGGTCCGCGTCCGCCGTACCGGTGCAGGAGGACGAGGACCACCGCCTCCACGGCCAGCACGGCCAGCACGAGGTCGGCCATGCGGCCGGAGGAGACGAAGTCGGTCATGGCGCCAGGATGGTCCCCTGCGGCAGGGGGAGGCAAGCGACTCCTGAACGCTTCCTCACAAGGCCCGGACATCCAAGGAGTGTCCCTCCTGCTGCGTACGGCGTATTCTGGGCGAAGAAGCCGGGTCCGTCCGGGGACGGGCGCGGCGAGCGCTCCTTCCCGGAGGTCTCATGGACACGCCCCGCATCCGCCGTCGCCACTTCCTCCTCCAGGCCGGCTGGCTCGGCGTCGCCGGCCTGGCGACGCCCCTCGGCGCCGACGACGCCCCACCGGCCCACCCGAGCCCGGCGAACGCCCCGTTCGGCGCAGCCGCCGACGCCCGGACCGCGCTCGACTACCCCCGGAACGACCTCGATCGGGTGCGAAGCGTGGTGGGCGCCAGCCACAGCAATCTGGACGTGGTGCGGGACCTCGTGCTGGAGCAGCCTGCGCTGGCCAAGGCCTCATGGGACTGGGGGTTCGGGGACTGGGAGTCGGCGCTGGGAGCTGCATCCCACACCGGGCGGCACGCCATCGCCGAGTTCCTCATCGCCCACGGAGCCCGTCCCACCCTCTACTCCGCCACCATGATGGGGCAGCTCGACGTCGTGCGGGGCTTCCTGGAAGCCGACCCCGACCTGGCGCTCCTCCCCGGTCCCCACGGGATCCCCCTCCAGGCCCACGCCCGCTTCGGGGGGGCGGAGGCCGAGCCGGTGCTGGCCTACCTCCTGGACCGCTTCGGTGAGGACGACCGGCCCTTCGGCACTCCGGGCACCGAGGCGCTGGAGGCCCGGTACGGAGGCAGCTACCGCTTCGAGACCGACCCACCCTTCTCCATCCAGGTGGCGGTAGGGGGGATGAGCACCCAGTGGCTCCTGGTGGGCGCAGGCGCCAACCCCAGCAGCCGGATCCTGGAGGTGGAGCCCGACGTCTACGCCCCCGCCGGTGCCCCCGCGGTGCGCCTCCACTTCCAGGTGGCGGACGGCCAGGCGCAGGCCCTCACCATCCACGACGGGCCGATGGTGGCCACGGGCCAGCGGGCCGACGAGGCATAGACCCCAGCACGGGCGTGCCACGCGCTTCGCCGGGGTTTCCCCAGTTCAGCCCCGGTCCCGGAGCACCCGGGTGAGGGTGCGGTCCAGGGCTCCGGCGAAGGCCTGCTTGTCCGCGGAGGAGTAGGCGTCCGGTCCACCCGTCTCCACCCCCGTGTCCCGGAGGTCCTGCATGAAGTCCCGGATGCTCAGGCGATGGCGCACGTTCTGCTCCGTGAACTCCTCGCCGCGGGGATCGATGACGTGAAGGCCCTTCTCGACGAGGATGGCCGCCAGGGGGATGTCCGCCGTCACCGCAAGATCTCCCGCCTGGGCATGCTCGGCGATGTGCTCGTCCGCCTTGTCGGGTCCGCCGGAGACCCATTCGAACCGGACGAACGGGTTGTTCGCCGGAGTGGGCATGCGCTGGTTCGCCACCAGGACGCAGGGCAGCTCCAGACGCTGCGCCGCACGAAAGATGATTTCCTTCACGGGCCGGGGCGCCGCGTCGGCGTCGACCCACAGGGTCAGGGGGGCATCGGTGTCCAGGAGAGCTCCAGGGCAGAAGGCGGGGCGCCGAACCTGGCACCCGATGCCGGGAAGGTGACCCCAGCCCCCCCGATGCGTCTACCGGATCCCCACCGTGCCCCGGACCGATTCGAAGAGCGCCGGGGAGTCGTAGGCCACGCCGTCCTTGAAGACCAGCCTCATCCGGCGGACCGTCTCGGGATCGCTCCGCAGGTCCCCGGACATGAGGACGAGGTCCGCCCGCTTGCCCACCTCCACCGTCCCCACCTCGTCGGCCCGCTCCAGATAGGTGGCCCCGTTGAGCGTCACGACCCGCACCGCCTCCTCCACCGAGAGGCCCATCTCCAGGAGGAGCTGGATGGTGCGCTGGTTGCCGTAGCCCGGCACCACGTCGCCGGCACCCGTCGGGTCGATGCCCGCCACCAGAAGTCCGCCACGATCGTAGAAGGCCTTCTCCATGGCCATGATCTTCTCGAGCCACGCCGCCGGCCTGCGCTGACCCGCCGCCCCGGCTGCCACCGACGCCATGACGTCGGCGCGGAGTGCCGGCTCGATGGCCGCCTGGGCCCCGTCGGGCGGGAGGGGCCGGCCGGGTACCGAACGCTCCACGACGTTCAGGGTGGAGGTGAGGGCCACCTCGTGCTCCACCAGAGCGTCCACCACGTCCAGGAAGGGTCGGCCGTCCAGCTCCAGCTCCAGGAAGACGCTGGTGGGCGTGCCGACACACTGGTCGGGCTCCTTGCCCGGGCTCCAGTCGGTGGCGGCGAAGAAGCCGTGCTCCAGGTTGTCGATGCCCAGCTCCGCCGCCTCGGCATAGGTGATGGAGCAGAGGTGCCCGGTGACCTCGGCGCCTCGTGCGTGGGCCGCGTCGATGGCCGCCCCCAGCACCTCCCGCGTGATGAGGTTGTAGGCCTTGAACGACGTCACGCCCCGGTCCATCCAGAAGTCCACGTGGTCCCGGGCCTCCTGGGGCGTGGTCAGCTCCGGAAAGGCCCGGATGAAGCCGCCGGGTCCTTCCAGGTAGGGCCCGGTGACGTCGATGCGGGGGCCGGGGATCCGGCCGGCCGCCACGTCGTCCCGCACGCCCAGGTCGGTGTAGGGGTCCACGCTCCCCCCGGTGCGCATGGTCGTCACGCCACCTGCCAGGTAGAGGGGCGGGAAGGAGAGCTCGTGGGTGTTGTAGCGGGCGCCTCGCCAATCCCGACCCGAGGGGTAGAAGAGGTGCTCGTGGAGCATCACCAGCCCGGGGATCAGCGTGTGCCCAGCGCCCTCCACGACCTCGGCGCCCTCCGGCTCGCCCACCTGGTCCGCCGGACCCACCGCCTCGATGACGCCGTCCCGAACCACCACGCTCATCCCGGTCCGAGCCGGGGCGCCGGTGCCGTCGATGAGGGTCACGTCCCGAAGGATGAAATGAGTGGCATCGCTGGCGGTGAAGGCCCGGACCTGGGGCGAGAGCTCCTGGAAGCTCTGGGCGGAGGCCGGAGCGGAGGCCAGAACCAACGCCGACACGAGGGCGAACGATGCCGACCATGCGGTGCGGCGACGGCGGGGCGGAGCGACCATGGTGACCTCGGTGGCGGAGACGACGCGAGTCGCCCAAGATAGGCTCCCGGGCCCACGCGCGGCACACCCGTGGTCCAGCGTGTACTCCTACGACGACGCTCCTCCACCTCCACCGCGGAGCCGCATGAAGACCGCCATCGTCGCCGGATGCCGAACGCCCTTCCTCAGGTCGGGCACCGACTTCACCGACCTGGACGCCATCGAGCTGGGCAAGGTGGCGGTGCGCGAGGCCCTGGCTCGGTCGGGACTCCCTGGGTCGGCGGTGGACCATCTGGTCTACGGGACCGTGGTGCACGACGTCCAGGCGCCGAACATCGCACGGGAGGTGGGCCTCGGCACCCTCCCCAAGACCGTCCCGGCGGTGACCGTGTCCCGGGCCTGCACCTCGTCCAACCAGGCCATCGCCGACGCCACGGAGCTCATCGAGCTGGGGCAGGCGGAGGTGGTGCTGGCAGGAGGCGCGGAATCGCTCTCCCACATCCCCATCACCGCCTCCGAGCAGCTCGCCAAGTCGCTGGTGGCGGCCTCCCGGGGCAAGACGCTGGGCCAGCGCCTCTCGCCCTTCACCGACATCCGGCCGAAGGACCTCGTCCCCGTCACCCCGGCCATCGAGGAGCCCACCACCGGGGAGACCATGGGGGAGGCCACCGAGCGGATGGCCAAGGAGAACGGCATTCCACGGGCGGAGCAGGATGCCTGGGCCGCCCGTTCCCACCACCTGGCCGCCGCCGCACAGGCCGACGGGCGCCTGGGACAGGAGATTGCGCCGGTCTACATCCCGCCGGACTACGACGAGGTGGTGACCCAGGACAACGGGATCCGTCCCGACACCAGCGTGGAGAAGTTGGCCGGACTCCGGCCCGTCTTCGATCGGAAGCATGGATCCCTCACGGCGGGGAACTCCTCTCCCCTCACCGACGGCGCCTCGGCGTTGGTCCTCATGCACCAGGACCGGGCGGAGGCAGAGGGTATCGAGCCCCTCGGGTTCGTGCGGTCCTGGGCGTGGAGCGCGGTGGACCCGGCCGGCCAGCTCCTTCAGGGGCCCGCCTACGCGGCGCCCGTCGCCCTGGACCGAGCGGGCCTGTACATGGGCGACATCGGGCTGGTGGAGATGCACGAGGCCTTCGCCGCCCAGGTCCTCTCCAACCTCCAGGCGCTGGACTCGGACACCTTCGCCCGGGAGGAGCTGGGTCGGAGCGGCAAGGTGGGTCGACCCGACGACGACATCATCAACGTCATGGGCGGCTCGTTGGCCATCGGTCATCCCTTCGGCGCCACCGGGGGGCGGGTCACCCTCACCTGCCTCCGCGAGATGCAGAGGAGAGACGTGGAGTTCGGGCTGGTGACGGTCTGCGCAGCCGGCGGCATGGGCTTCGCCATGGTCCTCGAGCGGCGGTGAGACCGGCCTCCCTGGGGTTCCTGGTCCTCGGCGTCTCCCTGCTGAGCGCCCCCCTCCCGGTGGTGGGCCAGGACGCCGGGGACACCGCCACGACGCCTGCCGCCCACTTTCCCCGGGCCCCGGACCTTCGGAGGCTGGTGGTGCTGGGCGACGCGCTGCGTACGCGGGTCCTGGCCGAGGCCATCCTCGCCGACGAGGAGGCCTTCCAGGCGCTTCCGGGCGCGGCCCGCCTCGAGGTGGAGGCGCTGCAGAACGCCCTCCATCGGACCGTGGACGCCGCGAACATGGACGACCTCACCTTCGCCGTGGCGGAGACCGGCACGGCCTGCGCCGCCTGCCATGAGACGACGGGGCTCACCGGATCATCGGCTTCTCCTGCCCTCATGGCCCCGGAGCCGGAGGAGGCCGAGGACCGCCACACGACCTACCTGGCCTCGGCCTCCCGCCTGCTCTGGCACGGACTCTCCACCCCCTCGGACCAGGCATGGAGGGCGGGGACGGAGGCGCTGGTGGGGAGCGACGGCTTCCCGGTGCCGACGGCGAGGCACGTGCCGGAGGAGGTCAACGCCGAGGCGGCGGCGGAGCTGGAGCGGCTGGCCACCCAGGCCGTCCCCGCCGTGGAGCCCCGCACCCGCGCCGACCTGGCGGCCCGCATCTGGGCCACCTGCGCCGACTGCCACGTCCCGGCTGGGGTGGGACGCTAGCGTTCCGCCACCTCCGCCACCGCTCGACGCACCGCCTCGAAGGGCGGAAGCACGTCCGCGTCCTCGGTGACCCAGGCGTAGGCCACCGTCCCCGCGCCGTCCACCACGAAGGCGGAGCGCTTGGAGACGCCCTTCAGCCCGAAGAAGTCCGGGTAGAGGACGCCGTAGGCCGTGCTCGCCTCCCGGTTGAAGTCGCTGAGGATGGGGAAGGCGACGCCCGTCTCCCGGGCGAACCGGCTCGTCACGAAGGGGGAATCCACGCTGATGCCCACCACCGTGACCCCCAGCTCCTCCCATCGGGACCAGTCCTCGGCCAGCCCGCACATCTCGTCGGTGCACACGCCGGAGAAGGCCAGGGGGAAAAAGAGGATCACCACCGGGCCTCCTCGCTTCTCAGAGAGGGTCCAGAGGTCGGGCCCCGGCGCCGGGGGCAGCGCGAAGTCCGGCGCCACGTCCCCCGCCGCCACGGGCGAGGCTACCATCCCTCCCGCTCCCGGAGCGAGAGGACGTGGGCGGTGTGGTGCCGGCCGTGCCATGCGTAGAGTTCCAGGAGGAGGTCCAGGGTGAGGGGTTCGTCGAAGTCCGGATGACGGAGGGTCCGAAGGAAGTCTCCGGCCTCCAGGGCGTCCCAGAGGGCCCCCCAGCGGGTGTGGACCGCCTCCAGAAGGCGCAGCGACATCTCCGGAGGGCCCTCGCGTGCGTCCGGCAGCGCCGCCCAGGCGTTCTCGTCGTAGGGCTTGATGAGGGGCTCGTCCTCGGTGAGGGCCCACCGCAATCGAACGTAGGCGTTGAGGTGGCTGTCGGGGACGTGGTGCACCACCTGGCGCACCGTCCAGCCGCCGGGACGATAGGGGGTGTCGAGCTGGGCCTCGTCCAGTCCGGCCACGGCCTCCCGCAACCCGCCGGGCATGCGGCGGAGGGCGTCGATGGCCTCCCTTCGCTCCGCCGTGGTGAGGGCTCGGCCCACCGGCGCGAACCGCCCGATGGGATAGCGCCACCGTTCCGTCGTCTCGTCCATCGTCATCCGTCCGCTCCCCAGATCATCAGCATGAGCCCCATGAGCGCCGCCAGGAGCACGGCGTAGAGCCAGAACGCGGTGCGGACGGCCTTCCGGGCCCGGTCCTCCTCCCACCAGCTTCGCGGGCGGATCTCCTGGAGCCGAAAGGTGACGACCCCCGCCAGATTGAGACAGACCACGTTGGTGAGGACCAGCATGAGGGAGCCCAGCGCCAGCCCGGGCCAGCCACTCCCCAGAAGGAGCCCTGCGTTCACCAGCGGCGGAAGCAGCGCCACCGCCACCATGACCCCCACCAGAGCCGACGGGAGTCCGGTGGTGAAGGTGAGGGCCCCGGCGCTTCCGGCGGCCAGCGCCACCGCGACGTCGGCCGCCCCCACCCGGGTCCGGTTCCCGATGGCGTCGATGGTGGGATCCACGACCAGAGCCATCCCCACAAGGACGCTGAAGAGGATCGCCAGACCCACCCCCGTGGCCGTCGTACGTAGCGACCGTCGGATGAGGGGGATGTCTCCGAGGGTGGTGCCGAAGGAGAGCGCCAGATTCGGCCCCAGGAGCGGCGCCACCACCATGGCGCCCACCAGGATCACCGGATCGTCACGAACCAGTCCCACCGCCGCCAGGATGCTGGCCATGATGACGGTGAGGACGTAGACGCGGTTGGTGTCGGCGCCCTTCATGACGTCGGCGTAGAGCTCCTCCCGGCTGAGGCGACCCGGGGGCCCGCCCTTCCCCGTGGCCTTCCGCTCCGACTTGTCCGGCACCGGCGGCTCCGGCGGCTGAGGCATGGTGGCCTCGATGGGGAGGAGCACGAGTCGGAAGCCTTCGTGGGCCAGGAACCGTTCCCGAAGAGTGTCGGTGAGCTCCTCGGTCCGGTCGGCGTTGAGCAGGACCTCGGTGAGGCCCCGCCCGTCGGTGAGCTCCCGGTGCCAGGCGTCGGCGATCTCCGCGTCCTCCAGCACCCGGGCTACCGCCTCTCGATCCTGGGCTGGCGCGACGATCTGAAGGAGCCGGAGCGTCAGGGGCACGGCACGGGCCTCTTCACGCGGCCCGCACCTGCTCCAGCGCCCGACGCACGTAGACCGGCACCATGGCCCGTCGCCAGTCCGGGTCCACGATCATGTTCTCCAGGGGATGGCACTGGGCGTGGGCCCGCTCGGCCAGTGCCTCCACCACCTCGTC
The DNA here is from genome assembly GCA_937136445.1 of uncultured Gemmatimonadota bacterium. Lineage (GTDB taxonomy): Bacteria > Gemmatimonadota > Gemmatimonadetes > Longimicrobiales > Gaopeijiaceae > JAJCZZ01. Next base: position 1,509 of record CAKZOQ010000423.1, on the reverse strand, counting down.
GTCCAGCGTCCGCTCCGCCGCGATGTCGTCCCATCCGGTGAGCTCTCGGGGCCGGGAGCCCAGCCCCGTCACCACGGCCCGGATCTCCCGGACCAGGCCCCCGTCGTCCACCTCGGCGGCGACGGCCACCGTGAGCAGCGGGAAGTCGATGGAGTTGCGCTGGCGGAGCTTGGCGTAGGCCATCCGCCGTCGGGTGGCCTCGGCGGGGATCCGTACCTCCACGACCACCTCGTCGGGACGCCGCTGGGTGTTTTCGATCCCGTCCGCCACGAAGAACTCCCGCACCGGCAGCTCCCGCCGACCCTCGGGGCCCGCCAGGACGGCCACGGCGTCCAGCGTCATGAGGACGGGTGGGGTGTCGGCGGAGTGGGCCGCCACGCACTTGCGGCCCACCCGGGTGACGTGGCAGGTGTCGCCGTCCTTCTTGAGGCAGTAGCCCAGCGCCTTTCGCCAGAACTCCGTCTGGTTGTAGTAGGTGCACCGGGTATCCAGGCAGAGGTTGCCCCCCAGGGTGCCCATGTTGCGGAGCTGGGGACCGGCTACGTGGCCGGCGGCGTCGGCCAGGGCGGGAATCCGGCTCCGGACCAGTTCGCTCTGGGCCACGGAGGTGAGGGTCTCGGCAGCGCCGATGCGCACCCCACCCTCCTCACGGCGGATCCCGTGGAGCTCCTCGACGCCCTTCAACGCCACCAGGTGGCCCGGCGTGAACAGGCGGTGCTTCATGTTCGGCATCAGGTCCGTCCCGCCGGCCACCGGCAGGACGTCTCCGGCGTGCTCGCCAAGGAGCTCCAGTGCCTGCTCCACGGTCTCGGGGCGGTGGTACCGGAAGGGGGGGAGTCGCAGCACGTCAGCTCGCTCCGTCGGAGGCGAGGGGAGAGGACGAATCCGGCAGGGGACGGGCGACCATGATGCCGTCCTGCCCCTCGATGGCCACGATGCGCTCCGCCAGCGACCGCTCGCTGATCTGCACCTCTTCCCCGACCAGGGGGGCGTGGAGGAGCCGGAGCGTGCCGTCCTCCCAGAGGGCGAAGCCGGTGTGGGCCACATCCAGCCCTTCCACGGTGCTGGTGGCGGCGATGATGTCCCCGCTTTCGATGCCCCGGGCGGCCGCGGCGATCTCGGATTCGGGGAGGACCCAACGCGGGGCCTGGTTCAGACCTCCTTCCATTCGCTGGATCTCCGCCAGGACCGTCGAGTCGCCGAGCTGGCGATAGGCGTCGGGATGGGTGCTCATGAAGTCGATGGGCTCGGCGTCCTGCACCCCACCCAGCTCCCGGGTGAGGGGACGCACCAGCCCCCGCTCGGCGTTCACGGCCAGCCATTCGCTGAAGTAGTGCAGGCGACTGGCGTATCCGTCCACGACCCCGTTCCGGTAGCGGAGGCCGGCGAGGAGCTCCTCGTAGGTGTCCTCCGCCGCGCCGCGATCCGCCAGGAGGTCCTCGGCCTCGGGCAGGCGGACGAACCGGATGAGCGAGACCACCGTCTCCACGAAGGTCACGCAGTCCAGCC
>CAKZOQ010000422.1 GCA_937136445.1 uncultured Gemmatimonadota bacterium | reverse complement strand
ACGATAGCGGTGCCTACGATCTGGGGGACTTCCGAGCCTGGCTCCTGGCCCATCCGGGACTTCCCTCCACCACACCGCCTGCCGGCTCCTCCGGGGCGGGGGGAGGGGGATCGTGAGGGGACTCGTCCTGGCGCTGGCGCTGGCGCTCGCGACCTCCGGCTGCGACCTGTTCGGGCCATCGGGTCCGGGCACGCTGGAGGCCATCGTGGAGTCCAACGGCCAGCTCGGCGGGCTCGTGCTGGAGCTCACCGGCCCCGGCATCGACGGCTTCGAGGGACGGGGCGGGGTCCAGGCCTACGGCACGCGGGTCTCCGCCTCCGAGGAACGGCACCGCCTGGTCCTGGTGGTGCCCGGTCCCCAACCCCTCCGGTTCGGGATCCGGGTGGCGGATCTGGGCGCGGACCTTCCCACCGTCCGCGTGGTCAGCGCCGTCACTCTGGAGAACCAGGTGGTGCTCCCCACCGGGGTGGAGATCCGACTGGACTGACGCGGCGGACGCTCTTGCCCGCGTTCCGGTGCCGGCCCAGCTTCCCGCCGTAGGACCGCTCCGTCCTCGCCACCCCCGACCCGGAATCCCATGACCACGTCTACCTGGATCACCATGATCCTCATCGTGGGATTCGTCTGGGGTGGCTTCGCCTTCGTCCTGCGCATGGCCATGCGAAAGGAGTCCGAGAAGGGCGAATAGCTACCGGGAGCCCACCCCGCTCGGGGTACCTTGCCATTCCCCCCGGTCCGCGCCACCATTGGTGGGCCTCGCCCCCGACCCACCCGCCCCGTCGCCTGGCCCGCCGCCCAGGACGGGGTTTTGTACAGGGTAGCCACGGTCGCGGTGGGGTCCGACGACGCCCCTCACCCGACGGCCCCCTCACGGAGCACCCGTGCCCCGACGCGACGACCTGGAGAGCATCCTCATCCTGGGCTCCGGCCCCATCATCATCGGCCAGGCCTGCGAGTTCGACTACTCGGGCACCCAGGCGGTGCGCGCCCTCAAGGAAGAGGGCTACCGCGTCATCCTGGTGAACTCCAATCCCGCCACCATCATGACCGATCCGGATCTCGCGGATCGGACCTACATCGAGCCGCTGACGGCCGAGTGGGTGGAGGCCGTCATCGAGCGGGAGAAGCCCGACGCCATCCTCCCCACCATGGGCGGCCAGACGGCGCTGAACATCGCCATGGACCTGCACCGGTCCGGGGCGCTGAAGAAGCACGGGGTGGAGCTCATCGGCGCCAACGAGCGCTCCATCCAGATGGCCGAGGACCGGGAGGACTTCACCCAGGCCATGCACCGCATCGGGCTGGAGGTGCCCCACGGCGGCTTCGCCAACTCGCTGGAGCAGGCGCTGGAGATCGTGGAGGACACGGGCTATCCGGCCATCATCCGGCCCTCCTTCACCATGGGGGGCACCGGCGGGGGGATCGCCTACAACCGCGAGGAGTTCGAGGCGGCGGTGAAGAAGGGCCTCGACGCCAGCCCCGTGACCCGGGTGCTCATCGACCGGTCGGTCATGGGCTGGAAGGAGTACGAGCTCGAGGTGGTCCGGGACGGCTCGGACAACGTCATCATCATCTGCTCCATCGAGAACGTCGATCCCATGGGGGTCCACACCGGCGATTCCATCACCGTGGCGCCGGCCCAGACGCTCTCCGATGTGGAATACCAGCGGATGCGGGACGCCTCCATCAAGATCATCCGCGAGATCGGGGTGGAGGCCGGGGGGTGCAACATCCAGTTCGCCGTGAACCCCGAGAACGGCGAGATGCTCGTCGTGGAGATGAACCCCCGGGTGTCCCGGTCCAGCGCGCTGGCCTCCAAGGCCACCGGCTTCCCCATCGCCCGGGTGGGCGCCAAGCTGGCGGTGGGCTACCACCTCCACGAGCTCCCCAACGACATCACCCGGAACACGCCGGCGTCCTTCGAGCCGGTCCTGGACTACTGCGTGGTGAAGATCCCGCGCTTCGCCTTCGAGAAGTTCCCGGAGGCCAAGGACACGCTGGGGGTGCAGATGCAGGCCGTGGGCGAGGTCATGGCCATCGGCCGGACCTTCCGCTCCGCCTGGCAGAAGGGCTTCCGTGGGCTCGAAGAGGGCCGCAGCGGCTGGGTCACCGGTGCCCGCCTGAAGGACGACGGCCTCACCGACGAGGACGAGGAATCGCTCCTTGCGGCGCTGCGGCGCCCCACTCCCAAGCGGCCCTTCCAGCTCAAGCGGGCCATGGAGGCCGGGCTCACCCAGGAGGAGATCTTCGAGGCCACCAGGATCGACCCCTGGTTCCTGGACCAGCTCCGCCAGATCCTGGAGTGGGAGGAGCAGTACCGCTCCGCCGACGAGGTGACGCCGGAGCTCACCCGACGGATGAAGCGGGAGGGCTTCAGCGACGCCCAGCTCGCCGTCCTGCGGGGCGAGTCCGAGGTGGCGGTCCGGGAGCGGCGCTGGGGCTGGTCCATCCACCCCACCTTCAACGTGGTGGACACCTGCGCCGGCGAGTTTCCCGCGGAGACGCCCTACTTCTACTCCTCCTACGAGGACGAGACCGAGTCCGAGCCTTCGGACCGGGAGAAGATCGTGATCCTGGGGAGCGGGCCCAACCGGATCGGCCAGGGCATCGAGTTCGACTACTGCTGCGTCCAGGCCGTGCTGGCCCTCCGGGAGGCCGGCTACGAGACCATCATGATCAACTCCAACCCGGAAACGGTCTCCACGGACTTCGACGTCAGCGACAAGCTCTACTTCGAACCCCTCACGCTGGAAGACGTCCTGGAGGTGCTCCGGCTGGAGGACCCCAAGGGCGTCATCGTCCAGCTCGGGGGTCAGACGCCCCTCAAGCTCGCCCAGGGGCTGGAGGAGTTCGGAGCGCCGGTGCTGGGCACCTCGGTGGACGCCATCGATCGCGCCGAGGACCGGGACCGATTCGACGAGGTCTGCCGGAGCATCGGCGCCCGGACGCCGGCCAACGGCATCGCCACCTCCAAGGAGGAGGCGCTGGAGATCGCCGGCGAGATCGGCTACCCCGTGCTGGTCCGCCCCTCCTACGTCCTGGGTGGACGGGCCATGCGCATCGTCTACGAGCCGGAGGAGCTC
>CAKZOQ010000421.1 GCA_937136445.1 uncultured Gemmatimonadota bacterium | reverse complement strand
CCCGCCGTCGTCCTGCTCGCGTCGGCGGCCAGGCGGCGGGAGGGGGGACGGCCGAAGGGCGGGAAGAGAGGTTCGCCGGGGGTCGATGGCGTGGTGCTGAAGCCCACGGGAAGGACCGAACTCCTCGAGGCTCTGGTGGCGGCCGTCCGTCGCCGGTCCGGAGAGGGCGAGGAGGAGGCGAACAGTCCGTCGGACGACGGTACACCGACCGAAGGATCCCCGGTGTCCGAACTCGAGATCCTGGTCGCCGAGGACAACCACCTCAACCAGCGACTGGTCCGAGGCATCCTGGAACGCGCCGGCATCGAGGCCACCGTCGTGGACAGCGGAGAAGAGGCCGTATCGCGGTGGGAGGAGAAGCCCTTCTCCGTGGTCCTCATGGACGTCCAGATGCCTGGGATGGACGGTCTGGAGGCGACCCGCAGGATCCGTTCGCTGGAGGCCTCCCGGGACGGAGCCCCCACCAGCATCATCGCCCTCACGGCCCACGCCACGCCGAAGGTCCGGGAACGCTGTCGGGCGGCGGGAATGGACCACTACCTGACCAAGCCGTTGGACGCCGACCGGCTCCTGGAACTCCTGCACCGCGAAGCCCGGCGGCGGCATCCGGAGACCGTGGCAGGGGAGGAGACCCCCACCGGTGATGCGGAAGCCACCGACGATGCTTCGGGTGGCGCGTTCGAGGAGGATCTCCCGTCGTCGGACGTCCTCCTGGAGGCCGTCGGGGGTGACCCCGACCTCCTGGTGGACGTCATCGACCTTTGGATCCAGGAGGCCGACGACCTTCTGGGAGCGGTCCGCCAGGCCGCAGAGGACGGACGAGCCACGGATCTCGAGAAGGCGGCGCACAAGCTCCGGGGGGCCGTCTCCAACTTCCACGTCCCGGAGCTGGTGGTGCGGGCCCGGGCACTGGAAGAGCGCGGAGTCGCCGGGGAGACGGACGGCCTCAGGTCCGCGGTGGAGGAGCTGGAGGAGGGGGTGAAGGTGCTGAATCGCCACCTGACCTCGACACGGGCGCGACTCGCGAGCGAATAGCGGGCGCGAGCACCGGAGCGGTTGCGGGTGGGGTCGGCAGGCCGGTAGCGTCGTCCTTCGCCGCCGCCCCGTGTCCCGTACCCCGGCTTCCATGGCCTTCGCCCGCTCTTCGGTGCCCTCTGCTTCCTCGTTCGCGCTGGCCGTCCCCCTCCTCGGCGTGGCCGTCCTCCTGGGCCTGCTCCCGGGCGTCCGACCGGGGTCCGCCCCCCTCGCCGCACAGGAGACTTCGACACAGGCGGAGGGGGTGGAGATCCGCCGAACCTCCTTCGGGGTCCCCCACGTCCTCGCCGAGGATCTGGATGGCATGGGCTACGGACTCGCCTGGGTCATGATGGAGGACTACCGCGAGGAGGTGCCCCGGGCCCTCCTCCGGGCGAATGGGCGGTGGGGCCTGGCCGTTGGGCCCGACAGCATGTCCGGCGACTTCGCCGGTCGTCTGGCGCACCGGTACGCGGCCTGGACCTACCACCGCCTCCCGGCGGACGTGCAGGCGGTCTACGAGGGCTTCGCGGCGGGTCTGAACGACTTCATCCGCCTCCACACCGACGAGCTTCCCTCCTGGACCCGGCCCGAGTTCACCCCGCAGGACGTGGCGACGCGGGACGTGAGCGTCTGGGACGGCGGGGCGGTGGAGGACTTCGCCGAACGGCGGGCCGAGCAGGGCGGGGAGGGCGGCGCGTCAGGGGAAGGCCGGGCCACCGTCCCGGGGGGGGCAGATCTCGACGGAGCGTCCCCGCCCGCCATCGCCGGGGGATCCGCCGCGTCCGATCTGCTGGCCCGCTGGATGGCCTGGGCCCGGGTGGAGAACGAGGGCGATCCGGAGGTGGGCTCCAACGCCTGGGCGCTGGCGCCCTCCCGCACCGAGAGCGGGAACGCCTTCCTCCTCCGCAATCCACACCTCTCCTGGACGGCGGGCTACTACGAGGCCCACGTCCGGGTGCCGGGCGTGGTGGACTTCTACGGCGACTTCCGCCTCGGCGGGCCCTTCACCACCATCGGCGGCTTCAACCGTCGCCTGGGCTGGGCCACCACCAACAACTACCCGACGCTGGAGGAGGTCTATGCCCTCCTGCGGGTTCCAGGGGATCCCGGAGCGGCCGACGCCTACCGCTTCGACGGCGGCACGGTGCCGGTGGATCGCCGCCCGGTCACGGTGGAGTTCCGGCGCCTCGACGGGAGCGTGGGTACCGAGACCCGGGAAATGCCCACCACCGCCCTCGGTCCCGTCATCCACGAGACAGAGGACACCCTTTATGTGGTCCGCGCCCACCGGCTGGACCAGTACCGGGTGGGGGAGCAGTGGTTGCGCATGATGCAGGCCGCCGACTTCACGGAGTGGACGGACGCCATGAAGATCCGGGCCAAGGTGTCGTCGAACCTCACCTACGCCGACGCCGACGGGAACGTGCACCTGATCTGGAACGCGGCCCTTCCCGACCTCCCGCACCCGCCCTCGGAGGACCCCGTGCTGGCCCGGGGCTCCGGCGACGTCTGGCAGCGCCTGGTTCCGTATGAGGAGCTGCCGCAGCTCCTGAACCCGGAGGGCGGCTACGTGCAGAACAGCAACGATCCCCCCTTCTACACGAACCTCCAGGCCCGTCTGGACCCCGCCGACTACCCGGCGAACCTCCCGGAGCCCCGCCTGCGGTTCCGCTCCCAGAACTCGCTGGAGCTCATCGACGACACCGAGCCCCTGACGCTGGAGGAGTTCGTCGAACTCAAGCACGACATGGGGATGATCCTGGCGGATCGGGTCAAGGACGGGCTGGTGACGGCGGTGCGGGCGTCCGATCCGGAGGGGGAGGTCGCCGAGGCCCTGGAGCGCGTCGAGGCCTGGGACAACACTGCCGCTCGCGACACCCGGGGAAGCTCGGTCTTCGAGCTCTGGGCCGGTCGCTACTTCGACGTCGTGCCGGAGGAGGAGCAGTTCGCCGTCGCCTGGTCCACCGACGAGCCCATGACCACGCCTCGCGGAATCGGTTCCCCGGAGGCTGCCGCGGCAGCCTTCCGTTGGGCGGTGGAGGAAGGCACCCGTCGCTGGGGCGATT
>CAKZOQ010000420.1 GCA_937136445.1 uncultured Gemmatimonadota bacterium | reverse complement strand
CACTTCGTGGCGGTGGACCTGGCCTTCACCTTCCTCCTGGTCATGGAGGTCATCGGGATCGTCTTCGCCCTGGCCGATTCGGTGGCGAATTCCATGGCCAAGCAGTTCGAGCTCCTGGCCCTGATCCTCCTCCGGAAGGCCTTCCTCCTCTTCTCCACCTTCGGCGAACCCATCGACTTCGATCGGGTGACCCCGGCGCTCCTGGAGATGACCGCGGATGCGGTGGGCGCCCTCCTCATCTTCGTCCTGGTGGGCTTCTTCTACCGGAGCCAGCTCCACCGGAAGATCACCTCGTCGGAGGAGGAGCAGGGCAGCTTCATCAAGGCCAAGCGGCTGGTGGCCCTCCTCCTCCTGGCAGGCTTCGTGGCGCTGGCCGTGGCGGATCTGGTGGCCCTCTCCCAGGGGAACGCCTGGCCCTTCTTCGAGGCCTTCTACCTGATCCTCATCTTCTCCGACATCCTCATCGTCCTCATCTCCTTCCGGTACTCGTCGCACTTCGTGGTGCTCTTCCGGAACTCGGGCTTCGCGCTGAGCACGGTGGGGGCGCGCATGGCCCTGGCGGCGCCGGCCTTCCTGAATGCCGGGATCGCCGTGGTGTCGGCAGCCTTCGCCCTGGGCGTCTCCCTGGCCTACAACGCCTTCTTCCCCCACATCCCCCAACCCTCCGAGGTGGGGGAGGCCCGGGAGGACGTCTCGCTCCGGGAAGCCGTCCAGCCCAACGAAGGCGCCGAGGCGGAGGCGGAAGGCGCCTTCCCGCTGGACGACGACGACCGTCTTCCCGACGACGGCAACGGCTAGCCCAGCAGGGAGAGCGCGCGGGCATCGCACGGGTTCGTTGCGCCTCGCCGGGGGCGGAACATATGTTCCTGCCACTATGTCTGCCCGCGCCATCGGTTCCTCGACCATCTCCTTCGGCCTGGTCTCGCTCCCGGTGAAGCTGTACTCCACCAGCGAGTCCTCGCGTCGCATCTCCTTCAACTGGCTCCACGAGGAGTGCGGCACCCGGGTCAAACAGCAGTACTACTGTCCCAAGGACGACGTGGTCGTGCCCCGCAGCGACATGATCAAGGGGTACGAATTCACCAAGGGCCAGTACGTGCTCTTCGACGACGAGGAGATGGACCTCCTCAAGTCCGCCCAGTCCGACTCCATCGACATCAGCGAGTTCGTGCCGGCGCAGGAGGTGGGTCGCCTCTACTTCGACAAGGCCTACTACCTGGGGCCCGACAAGGGCGGAGCTCGGGCCTACCGTCTCCTTTCCGCGGCACTTCAGGCCACCGAGCGGGTCGCCATCGCCAAGTACGCCGCCCGGGGACGGGAGTCGCTGGTGATGATCCGGCCCCATGGAGAAGGGCTCCTCATGGAGCAGCTCCACTACGAGGAAGAGCTCCGCTCGTTCGAAGAGGTCCCGCTGGAAGAAGGCGACGTGGCGGAGGCCGAGCTGGAGCTCGCCAGGCAGCTCATCGCCCAGGCCGCCTCCGACGAGTTCGACCCCTCCCGGTACCACGACGAGGTGCGGGAGCGGACCCTTGCGATGATCCAGCAGAAGGTGGAGGGTGAGGAGATCACCGCCGCACCCACCGAAGAGTCCAAGTCCCAGATCATCGACCTGATGGCGGCCCTCAAGGCGTCGCTGGGAGAAGATGGGGACGAGGCCGACAAGAAGCCCGCCGAACGTGCCGGATCCACCTCCACGAAGTCCTCCGGGAAGAAGTCGGCCTCGGGCTGACGCGCCGCTGCGCGTCGGGGGATTCACCACCCGCGAGGTGGCTGAGGTTCTGGACTTCCCCACTTCGCGCATCCACGCCTGGGCCCGCCAGGGACTCCTCCGGCCCGACCGCGGCGCCGGGAACCGCTACGTCTTCTCTTTTCGGGACCTGGCCCTCCTCCGGGCCGCCCGGGAGCTGCTGCAGGCCGAGGTCAGCCTGCAGGCCGTGCGGCGCGCGCTGGAAGCCCTCCGCGGGCTCCTGCCACCAGGAGAGCCGCTGAGCGCCGTGGAGTTGACGGCGCTGGGCGGTCGCGTCCTGGTCCGGGAAGGGGACCGGCTCTGGGATCCGGACACCGGCCAACTCGCCCTCGAGCTTCCGACGGACGCCGTCGCGGATCCTCCCGGGGACGTCCATCCCCTGGCCCCTCGCCGCGCCGCGCCCCAGGGGCGGCATCCCCATGCCGACGACCTCTTCGACCGGGGCGTCGAGCTGGAGGGCCGGGAGCCCGACGCCGCCCGGGAGGCGTACCGGCGTGCCTTGGCCCTGGATCCCGGGCACGCCGACGCCTACCTGAACCTGGGCCGACTCCTCCACCAGGATCGGGAGCTGGACGAGGCGGAGCTCCAGTACCGTGCGGCGGTCCAGGCGGACCCGATGCACGCCCGGGCCTGGTACAACCTGGGGGTCCTCATGGAGGACCGGGACCGCACGGAGGACGCCCGGGAGGCCTACGAGTCGGCGCTGGCCGTGGACCCGGGTCTGGCGGTGGCCCACTACAACCTGGCCCTCCTCCACGAGGCGGAGGAACGGGAGGCCGAGGCCGTGCAGCACCTGTCGGCCTACAAGCGACTGGTGGAGGGCCGCGGACCCCGCTGAGGTTCCGTCGCTAGTCGACCGCCAGCTCGTCCGAGGCGGCACTCCGGGCCTCGCGAAGCTCCGCCCGCTCCCGGCGCATGGCTTCGGGGGTCGAGGCCAGCGCGTCGGGCAGCCGGCGCTTGATGATCTGGCTACCGATCCCCGCCACGGCGAAGGACGCGAACCCCACGAGCCCCCAGAAGGCGCCCCATAGCCCCCGCTCCGCCAGGGTCGTCGCCACCAGGGGCATGACGAACCGGGTGAGACTCTCGGCGGCGAAGGCCGCCAGCAGGCCCACGTACGACCAGCTCATCCAGGTGGCATGGGCCTCCATCCAACTCCCTCGAGGTCGGCGGAGGAGCACCGTACCCATCCCCAGGCCCAGCGTCACCAAGGCCACGAGGGCGAAGATGTGGAAAGGCCCGAAGCTCCCGGTGAGCCGGTAGATGAAGAGGGCCGTGACGGCGAGCCCCATCATGCAGACGGCATAGAGGTGGCCCCACGTCCGGTGCCAGCGGGTCCCCTTGTCCAGGAGGACCACCAACGCCCCGAA
>CAKZOQ010000419.1 GCA_937136445.1 uncultured Gemmatimonadota bacterium | reverse complement strand
CCGTCGAGCACCGCGGTCTCGATCAGTCCGGCAAGCGCCGTCACCGCGTCGCCGGCCAGCCGCCGCACCAGCGCCGAGGTGAGGTCGATGACCCGCTCCAGGCCCGGCCCGTTCACCCGCTCCCAGTCGTCCTCGGGGCGGTGGTAGTCCGGGTGGGTGTTGGTGAAGAGGTGCACGACCGGGATGCCCACGCCGTGGAAGGAGGCGTGGTCCGACGGGCCATAGCCGTCGGGGGCCAGCGCCAGCTCCAGTGGAGCCGTCAGCTCGGCATTGGACTCCCGGAGGAGATCCTCCCACTCCTCGGCGGTGGCCATCCCGAAGACGGTGAGGCGGTCCTCGGCCAGCCGCCCCACCATGTCCAGGTTCAGCATGGCCTGGATGGATTCCAGCGGCACCGTGGGCTCGGCGACGAAGCGGGCCGACCCCCACAGCCCCTTCTCCTCTCCGGTGAAGGCCAGGAAGAGGACGCTCCGTGCCGGCGGGACGCCGGTGGCCAGTTCCTCCGCCACTTCCAGGATGGCGGCCGTGCCGCTGGCGTTGTCGTCGGCTCCGTTGTGGATGGCGCGCCGATCCGGGTCCAGCGACCCTTCGCCCCCGAATCCCAGGTGGTCGTAGTGCGCGCCCACGACGATGTACTCGTCCCGGAGCTCCGGGTCGGACCCCGGGAGGATCGCCGCCACGTTCCGGGCCTCGGCGAAGACGGGCTCCACCTGGGTGCGGAGTCGGGCGGACGTCCCGGAGCGTGCAGCGGCGCGGATGCGCTCGGCGGCGTCGGCGTGTACCAGGACCACGGGGATGTCGAGCTGCGCCCGGGTCTCCCCCTCCAGCGTCGGGAGCTCCATGCCGTCGGGGAGGAGCACCACCAGACCGGCAGCGCCCCGGCCCGCGGCGACGGTGGCCTTGAAGTGCGGGTCCGACCGGAGGCTCCTGCCCCCGGGGGCGTCGGGGTCCCCCCACTCGGCGACCACGATCGTTCCGGTGATGGGCGCGTGGGCGTGGACGTCCTCCTCGGGCGTCCCGGGTCGGCTCAGAAGGGATCCGGCGTAGGCGAGTTCGCCCTCGGCGCCCCCATCCGCGGCATATCCCGGCGCCATCCACATCTTGCCCACCTCCAGGGGTTCGCCCGAGATTTCCAGGGTGGAGGTCGGCCCCATCCGGGCTCCGGATCGGACCGGGAAGGTGTGGTACCAGGAGCGGCGGGTCCCCTCCTCGTCTCCGGCGGGCTCGAGCCCTGCGGCCTGGAACACCTCGACGATGTAGGCGGCGGCGCACCGAGCACCGGCCGTGCCCACCTCCCGACCCTCCAGGGCGTCGTCGGCCAGGAGGCGGACGTGCGCCATGGAAGGAGGAGCGGCGGCGGGAAGGTCGCCGAGGAGCGTCGTCGGGTCCGGGCAGGACGCCTGGGCCTCGACGCCGAGGGGCGCGAGGGCGAGGATCAGGGCGCCGACGCCCGTCACCAACCGTGAAGACCGTGGCATCATCCGATTCCGCAGTGAGAGGACAACCGTGAGAGATGGACTGTACCACCGGAGCCCCCGCACGATCCTCACCCTGGGCCTCCTGGCCCTCCTCATCGGGGCCTGTGGGTCGCCCGACGGGGGAGACGGCGCGGACGGCACCCCCGAGGATGCGGCTCCCGAGGCCGCGGCGGAATCCCCGACCGGGGACGACACGGCGCTGGTCCAGCCCGGCGAGACCCGCCTCCGCAACCTGCGCCAGCTCACCTTCGGTGGCGACAACGCGGAGGCCTACTTCTCCTGGGACGGCCAACAGCTCATCTACCAGCACCGGCCGGACACCGAGACCTGCGACCAGATCTACAAGCTGGACATCGAGTCCGGGGAGCGGACGCTGGTGAGCACCGGCGAGGGTCGGACGACCTGCGCCTACTTCTATCCCTCCGGCGAGGATATCGTCTACTCCTCGACCCACCACCACGACGCCTCCTGCCCGGCGGGCCCCGACATGTCCCAGGGGTACGTCTGGCCGGTGTACGACACCTACGACGTCTTCATCGCAGACGCCGACGGGGGCGACCTCCGGCAGCTCACCGACGTCGACGGGTACGATGCCGAGGCCACCGTCTCCCCCACCGGCGACCGCATGGTCTTCACCTCGGTGCGGGACGGCGACCTGGAGCTCTACTCCATGAACCTGGACGGGAGCGACGTCACCCGCCTGACCGACCGGCTGGGCTACGACGGCGGAGCCTTCTTCAGCCCCGACGGCTCGCAGATCATCTGGCGGGCGAGCTACCCGGAGACCGAAGAGGAGCGCGCCGACTACACCCGCCTCCTGGATCAGGGCCTCATTCGCCCGGGGGAGCTGGACATCTGGGTCATGGACGCCGACGGCTCCAACAAGCGCCAGGTCACGGACCTGCCCGGCGCCAACTTCGCTCCGTATTGGCACCCCTCGGGGGAGCGGATCATCTTCAGCTCCAACCATGAGGAGCCCACGGGGCGGGAGTTCGAGCTCTACCTGGTGAACCTCGACGGCACGGGGCTGGAGCGCATCACCCACTCGGAGGGCTTCGACGGCTTCCCGGTCTTCAGCCCGGACGGCCGCCATCTGGTCTTCGGCTCCAACCGGAACAACGGCGACACGTCGGACACGAACGTCTTCATCGCGGAGTGGGTGGAGGACGAAGGCCCGTAGCGGCATTCCCGCGCCCCGGCGAGGCAGTGACCCTTCGGGTGGCGGCGGGGGTGGTGGGTCCCCGCCCGGCCCTCATTCCGGAAACCGATCCAGGAACTGATCGAGGATCCGGTAGGTGAGGCCCCACACCGCTTCGCCGTCCACGTAGAAGCAGGGAAAGCTCCGGGTTCCCCACGGCAGGTCGACTTCCACCTTCTGTCGGGCCCCGGGGGCACGGAGCTCCTCCAGCCCTACCCAGTACACCGAGGCCACCTCCGGACTGGCCACCCGTGCGCGCTGCTCCGCCCGCACCCCGAAGACGTACGGAGCGATGGTGAGCCGGGGAAGCTTGATGTGGGACGGAGACACGGCGTCCAGCGCCCCCAGGAGAGCGGCCTGCTCCAACTCCACCCCCGTTTCCTCCCGGGTCTCCCGGGTGGCGGTGACGTGCAGCGAACCATCCGTGGGGTCCCGGCGACCGCCGGGCAGCGCCATGTGTCCGGACCAGGGATCCCGCTCCGACCGTGCCCGCTTGATGAGGAGGAGCTCCAGCTCCCGGGCACTCCGCAACACCAGCGCCACCGCCGATTGGATGACGTCGTCGTCCTCCACCGGGGGATCGTCGGGATCGGAGGCGTAGGACGAGAGGGCTTCTCGGAGCAGCCAGAGGCGCTGGTCACGGTCCACTGGGTTCACCGCCTCACACGCCTTGGGTGTCGGCGCCCCAGACCAGCTTGTGGAGCTGCATCTGGAAGCGCACGGGGAGCCCCGAGGAGAGGATCCAATCGGCCAGCGCCTCCAGGTCGATCTCATCCCACACCGGACTCACCAGGAGGGCACCGAGCGTCCCTTCGCGGACACGGCGGTCGAGGCCGCGCTCCCGGATGGTCTCCTCCGCCCACGCCCAGTCGGCCTCATCGGCCACCACGAACTTCACCTCGTCGCCTCGATCCAGGTGGTCCAGGTTCTCCCAGCGGTTGCGGTGGGATTCCCCGGATCCGGGGCACTTGAGGTCCATGATGACGTGGACACCGTCTGGTAGCGGCGAGACGTCGAAGGCGCCAGAGGTCTCCACCAGGACCGTGTAGCCCGCCTCGAGGAGGCGTTCCGCCAGCCGGGTGGCGCCCTTGTGAGCCAGCGGTTCACCGCCGGTGATCTCCACCAGACCGGTGGGCCAGCTCGCGACCCGATCCAGGATGGCGTCGAAGGACATCCGCTTTCCGCCGGTGAAGGCGTATTCGGTATCGCACCACACGCAGCGGAGGGGGCACCCCGTGAGGCGGACGAAGGTGCAGGGCAGCCCCGCCCAGGTGGATTCGCCCTGGATGGAGTGGAAGATCTCCGTGATGCGGAGGAACCCGTCCTCCAGAGAGGTGGACGCATCGCCGACGGACGCCCTGCCCCCCGCGCCCGACATCACCCCGTGCGCCCCTTGCCAGGCCAGAGGAAGCCCAGGGGAGACTCCTTCACCACGCTGCCGGCGAGGAAGAGGACGTTCGCGGGCCGCTCGGCCAGGCGACGCATGAGGTAGGGGTACCAGTGGGTGCCGAAGGGGATGTAGACGCTCACCCGGAATCCGGCGTCGGCGAGCTGCTGCTGAAGGTCACGCCGCACGCCGTACAACATCTGGAAGCTGAAGTCGGACTTGGGGATACCCTTGCTCTGGTGGAAGTCCACCGTGGCGTCGATCATGGCCTCGTCGTGGGTGGCGATGGCAGGGTTCGCCCCGTCCCAGAGGAGCATGCGCATGCATTCCACGAAGGAGGCGTTCACCTCCTCCCGTTCCTGGAAGGCGATGGACGCGGGTTCGGCGTAGGCGCCCTTGCAGAGGCGCACCGAGGCTCCGAGCTGATTCATCCGGGCGACGTCGCCCACGGTCCGGTGAAGGTAGGACTGGAGCACGATGCCGATGTTGCGTCGACCCTTCGACCAGAGCTTCTCGAAGGCGTCCAGGGTGCGCTGAGTGTAGTCCGACCCCTCCATGTCGAAGCGCAGGAAGCGCCCGAGCTCCTCCGCCCGGTCCAGGACGGGAGCCATGTTCTGCGCCAGAAAGGCGTCGGAGATGTCCTGTCCCAGTGCGGTGAACTTCACCGAGACGTAGGCGTCCAGACTCTCCCGTTCCATCCGATTCAGGATGCGCAGGTAGGCGGAGGCGGCCTGTCGAGCGGCGGCCTCGTCGTGGACCGACTCGCCCAGGAAGTTGGCGATGCCACCCATGCCCTCCCGGTTCACCTCGGCCAGAGCTCGGGTGAGGTCGTCCAGCGTCTCCCCGGCCACGAACCGCCGCGCCATCCCCTTCAGCGGGGTCCGCGTGACGACGTCCCGAGCCAGAGACGAGCCGGAGAGTTGGAGGAAGCTGTCGCGGATCATGTCGGCTGGGCGGGTGGGTGGATCGTCGGACCGGGAGCGTTCGGCGGCGTCACGGGGCTCCGTCAGGCCGACGCATCCTGGCCGGCGGCCAGGGCGGCGTCCAAGAGCTTCTTCACCTCCAGTAGGGTCAGGGAGGTGAGGTGCTTTCGAGCCTCCTCCGACGTACGACACTCGGCCAGGGTGGGTGTTTCCACATGGCCGACGATGCCGACCCCGGTTTCGGCCCATCGGGGGAAGACGAGATAGGGCCGGAAGGGCGCCCGGAGGTCGGCCGTCTTCTCCACCTCCATGGACACCGTGTAGGGGTGTCCGTCGTCGCCGGCGAAGGCCGGGGGCCGGTCGTGGATCTCGAAGTATCCCCCCAGGGTGTCGTCGGCTCCCGCCACCGGCTCGGGACGGGCCTCGGCCGCAACCGAATGGTCCGGCGAGGTCTCGAGGGGCGCAGACGCCGGATCGTCCTCGGAGCCATGGGGCATGGGAGTCGGGGAGGGTGTGGGGAGCTGCGGCGAGCCCCTGAAAGCTAGGGGGCTGGCGGAACGGCACGAAGCCCCGTTGTCGCCCTCCGGCGCGCTCCCCTAGACTTGGGGCTCTCTCCTCCAGCCCCACGGAGTCATGGCGGACACGATGCAGGCGGCGGTGTTTTCGGAGTATGGTGACCCGGACGTGGTGTCGCTGCAGGCCGTCCCGCGACCGGACCCGGGTCCGGGCGAGGTGCGCATCCGGGTGGCGGCGGCCTCCCTGAACCACCTGGACCTCTGGATTCGGAAGGGTCTGCCCATCGACACCCCCATGCCCCACATCGGCGGGTCGGACATGGCCGGTGTGGTGGACGCCCTGGGGCCCGGCGTCGATGGGGTGGAGCCTGGACTCCGTGTCGTGGTAGACCCTTCCCTGCACTACGACTGGTACAACGGCGAGCCTCAGGGCGCGGACCTCCCCCATCCAGGCATGAAGATCCTGGGGGAGCACACCCAGGGCGGCTTCGCCGAGTACGCCGTCGTCCCTGCGGCCAACCTCCTCCAGATTCCCGAACGCGTCTCGTTCGAGACGGCGGCGGCGGCAGGGTTGGTCTTCGTCACCGCCTGGCGAGGCCTCATGACCCGCGGTCGGCTCCAGGCCGGTGAGCGCGTCCTCATCACCGGCGGCTCCGGGGGGGTCTCCACGGCGGCCATCCAGATCGCGACCCTGGCGGG
>CAKZOQ010000418.1 GCA_937136445.1 uncultured Gemmatimonadota bacterium | reverse complement strand
GCCACCCGATCCAGCCGGCGGAGGAGTTCCTCCCCCTCGTGGTGGGCGAGG
Source organism: uncultured Gemmatimonadota bacterium (assembly GCA_937136445.1). Classification (GTDB taxonomy): domain Bacteria; phylum Gemmatimonadota; class Gemmatimonadetes; order Longimicrobiales; family Gaopeijiaceae; genus JAJCZZ01. The sequence continues at coordinate 2,418 of CAKZOQ010000418.1, read as the reverse complement.
CCTTTGGGGAATCCCTTCACGTCCGCCAGGGCGTGGGCGTCCCGGGGCTCCTCCATGACCGCCTCCAGGAGGGCGTTCTTGTTCACCACACGGAAGGGCGCCCGATCCCGGGCCTGCGCGAGCCCGTCGCGCCAGTCCAACGCCTCGCGCAACGCCGTGACCCGCCGGGGGGAGAGCTTCTGGGCTCCCTTGACCCGGGTGACAGGATCCTCCTCCTCGCCGTCCTCGTTCCCGGTGGCGTGCTCCTCCAGCGCCCGGGCCTCCTCCTCCGCCCAGGCCACGCGACCCGCCTCCCGTAGCTCCTCCAGCATCTGGTCGGCGAGCTCCAGCAGGTAGCGGGTGTCGGAGGCGGCGTATTCCAGCATGTCGTTTGGGAGGGGGCGTTTCGCCCAGTCCGCCCGCTGGTACTTCTTGGAGAGCGTCACCCCGAGGCGGGACTCCAGGAGGGCGGCGAGCCCGATGGAGTCCACGCCGAGCATCTGCGCGGCGATCTGGGTGTCGAAGAGCCCCTTCAGACGGATGTCCAGGTCCCGGTCCAGGAGCCGAAGGTCGTAGTCCGACCCGTGCATGACCTTCTCCACCGAGCGGTCCTCCAGCGGCCCCCGCAGGAGGGCGTCGCAGTCCACCTCCATGGGGTCCACGATGTAGGTGTCGGAGGGGGTGCTGATCTGGACGAGGCAGAAGCGGTCGGTGTAGCGATGGAAGCCGGCGGCCTCCAGGTCCAGCGCGAAACGAGAGAGCCCGGCGAGCTCGCCGGCGAGAGCCCGGGCGGCGGACTCGTCCTGGACGTGGATGTACGTCATCGAAGCGAAACGATCCTGGTGGGGAGAAGACAGAACGGGACGGGATCGCCTTCCTCGGCGACCCCGCTCCGGCAGATTGACCATCGTAACCCGGTGGGCGACCATTCGGTTCATCGGGCCCGTTCCCGAAATCCGCTCGTCCGCGGCGGCCCGTTCCGCCGCATCCCCCCGGGAGAGTCCATGCGCCGCACCAAGGTCGTCTGCACGCTGGGTCCCGCCAGCTCCTCGCTGGAAACCATCCAGGCCATGGTGGAGGCCGGGATGGACCTGGCCCGCATCAACATGTCCCACGGCACCTGGGAGTCCCACCGCACTGCCATCCGGCGAGTGCGGGAGGCGACCGACACCGTGGATCGGCCCGTGGCCATCCTGGTGGACCTGGCGGGCCCCAAGATCCGGGTCGGTGAGTTGGAGGAGCCCCGGACGCTGACGGTGGGGGCCCAGGTCGTCATGGCCCCGGAGGGCGAGGCCGAGGGAGACGAGATCCCCACCACCTATGCGGAACTGGCCGAGGAGATTCGCCCCGGCGACATGGTCCTCCTCGACGACGGGCTTCTGGAGTTCCGGTGCGAGGGCACCGAGGGCGATCGCGCCCGCTTCACCGTCGTGCGGGGCGGCGAACTCAAGTCGCGGAAGGGCATCAACCTCCCCACGGTGGCGGTGAAGGCTCCCTCCCTCACCGAGAAGGACCTGGCGGATCTTGACTTCGCCCTGGAGGAGGGGGTGGAGTACATCGGCCTCTCCTTCGTGCGGCGGCGGGAGGACCTCGTGGACCTCCAGTCCCGGGTGGACGGGCGGGCCCTGGTGGTGGCGAAGATCGAGAAGGTCCAGGCGCTCCGGGAGCTGGAGGAGATCCTCCCGGAGACCGACGCCGTCATGGTAGCGCGAGGGGATCTGGGGGTGGAGCTCCCCTTCGAGCGGGTGCCGCTGGCCCAGAAGCGCATCATCCAGGCCGCCAACTTCTCCGGCCGTCCGGTCATCACCGCGACCCAGATGCTGGAGTCCATGATCGAGTACCCCCGTCCCACCCGGGCGGAGGCCTCGGACGTGGCCAACGCCATCCTCGACGGGTCCGACGCGGTCATGCTCTCCGGCGAGACCGCCGTCGGCGCGTACCCCCTGGAATCGGTGAAGGCGCTGGTGAGCATCGCCCGGGAGATCGAGCGGTCCGGCGTGCTGGAGCGGGGTCCCCGATACGTCACCCGGCCGGGTCCGCGCTCCCGTGGTGGAGCCTCCCCCCGGGAACACGCGGTGGCTTCCGCCACGGTGGATGCCGTCCGACAGGTGGATGCGCCGGCCATCATCGTCATCACCCGCTCGGGCTTCTCGGCTCGGCTGGTCTCCAGCTACCGGCCCCCGGTCCCGGTCTTCGCCGTCACCACCGATCCGGTGACCTACCGGCAGCTGGCCGCGGTCTGGGGTGTGCGGGCCGTCCGGGACACCTCCGAGGAGGAGGAGACCTACGGCCGACTGCTGGCGGTGGGGCGCGAAGCCGTGGTGAAGTCCGGGATCGGTGAGCCCGGTGCGCCGGTGGTGGTAACGGCCGGCTACCCCTTCCAAGAGTCCGGGACGACGAATACCATGCGACTGGAGCGGCTCTGACCGTTCGCCGTCC
>CAKZOQ010000417.1 GCA_937136445.1 uncultured Gemmatimonadota bacterium | reverse complement strand
GTCTGGACGTCCTCCCCCGGGTAGGCTCCTACCTCCAGCGTCACCTCCGGCCGACGGGCGTCGCGGTAGGTGGCGGTGTCGGCCTCCGGGTCGGCGTGCTCGATCTGCGCCACCGCCACGGAGGCCCCCAGGATGTCCGCGAAGAGGGTGGCGAGGCGGTCGATCCAACGTCCGGCTTCGGCGGCCCGGTCCTCGGCGTCCTGCGCGCCCTCCCGGAAGGCCCGCTCCGCCGCCACCCGGTGGTGATCGACGATGGCCAGGATTCCGCCCATGACGCGATAGAGCGCGCTGGAGATGAAGGTGCGGGCCTCTCCCATGTTCAGGAACATCGAACGGAGGGCCTCCCGGTGGGTGCGCAGCCACGCGAAGGCCTCGGCGAAGAGGGTGTAGGCGCGTTCCCAGTCGGCGGCCTGCACCGCCCCCTCTCCTTCGTCGAGGAGCAGGTTCACGGCCTGCCTCGGATAGTGGAACTCCTCGCCCCGCCGAGGCCGGTGGGTGGCCTGGCCCTCCTCCAGTACGGCGAAGGCCTCCTGGTCTCCCCGGCCTCCTTCCACGGCTAGGAACGCCTGGGTCACCATGGGGGCCAGCTCGTCCACCAGGCGGGAGCCACGCACGGCCGCCGAGATCTCCCGGAGCATGGCGTCGGCCCGCGCCCCGTCCCCACCCGTCCGTACCGCCGCCGGCACCTGGAAGAGGGCAGCCACGGCGTCCGGCCAGAAGGCCTGCACGTAGCTGGCCGGCCCGTCGCTCATGCCGAAGGGGGAGCTCAGCGCCAGCTCCGGTTGGCTCAGCCACGCCACCAGTTGGAGGAGGACCTCGAAGGCGCCCTCGTGCTCGCCCACCGCTTGGAGCCTCCGTCCTTCTTCGAGGAGGGCCTGGGCGGCATCGAAGCTGAAGGAGTGCCGGTGGTGCCCAGGCAGGTGCTCGGACCGACTGGCACGGAGAGCTGCCATGGCCTCGCCCCGCATCCCCAGCCGGAACAAGGCCTGGGCCGCCTCCAGCCCGAACTCCATGCTCAGCGGTCCGCCGGAGACCATGGACCGGATCCGGGGCACCAGCGCTCGAGCCTCCTCGGTTCGCCCGTGATCCAGGTGGTCGTGCAGCTCGGAGATGAGCCTGCGGGTCGTGTAGTAGACCGACTCGAACTCCTGCTCCGGGAGGGGATCCCGTTGGAGCTGCATCCTCGACCCGCCCCCCGCCTCCTGCTGGAGCAGGTGGGTGAGCTCGTGGGCCAGCAGCCGACGCCCGTCGGGCGTGCCGGGGCGGTACTCGCCCTCGGCGAAGGCGATGTGGGGTGCGGTGGTCCAGGCCCGAGCGCCCAGCGCCTGCGCGGCCTCGGACGCCCCGGCGTCGGTGTGCACCCGGACGCCCTCGAAGGCATGCCCCAGTCGCGGCTCCATGAAGCGCCGGACCGTTCCGTCCAGGGGCCGGCCGGGGGAGCGGAGTACGGGGCGGACCATGGGCGGCGCCGCCGGGGTGCTCGGGGTGGTCGGGCGGACGGAGAGGGCGTCCCAGGTCGGCGGCGTCCGTTCGATGCCGGCAGCGACCCGTCGGGCTTCCGCCTCCCGGGGGCCGTCGGGACGATCCCGAACATGCACATCCACCCGGGCGAAAGAATGGCTCGTCGCGCCGCGGGACGGGCCCGGCGCGTGGAGACGAGCCGGGGCCGGAGACGGACCCCGGGCGGCCGGGGTCGCCGGAGACGAGGCGCGGCCCGGGGCGTTGTGGACGGTGCGGATGGATCTCACGCCCTGTCTGGCCTCGGCACGGGTGGTGCGGGTGAGGGTCGGCGCCGTGGATGCGCCACCTGAATCTGAGGAGCGGTGCCACAGGACGCCACCCATGGGCAAGGCCCAGCGCGAGGCCTTCGTGGACCGGCCCGGTGCACCTCGGGTACCCGGCCCCATGCCCCGACCTCTCCGCCTGGGCGTCGTGGATCAGTCACCGGTCCCCAACGGGTTCGATGCCCACCACGCCCTCGATGCCACCCTGGATCTGGCCCGTCTCTGCGACGGGCTGGGCTACCACCGGTACTGGCTCGCCGAGCACCACAGCACGAATTCGTTCGCCGGTTCGGCGCCGGAGATCCTGGTGGCCCGGGTAGCCGCGGCCACCGACCGGATCCGGGTAGGCACCGGGGGCATCCTTCTGCCCCACTACTCTCCCTACAAGGTGGCGGAGCAATTCCGGCTCCTGGAGACCCTCTTTCCCGGTCGCATCGACCTGGGGGTAGGGCGGGCGCCCGGGGGCACGGGCGGCCCGGCCGCGGCGCTCCGGTGGGGACGCGACGCCATTCCGGTGGAGCGGTTCCCGGAGCAGCTCCAGGACCTCGTGGGGTGGCTGGGGGAGCGCTTCGAAGACGACCACAGGTGGCGACGGGTCCGGGCCACGCCCCGGGGCACCGACGCGCCGGAGATGTGGGTGCTGGGCTCCGGCGGCTCGACGGCCGAGGTAGCCGCCCGTCTCGGCCTGGGATACTCCTTCGCCCAGTTCATCGGCGGCGCCGACGGGCGGGCGGCGGTGGCCCGCTACCGGGAGGTTTTCCAGGACCACGGCATCCACGCGGAGCCCGCCGCCCACGTCGCCGTGGGTGTGATCTGCGCCGAGACGCGCCAGGAGGCCGAGCGCCTGGCCCTCTCCAAGCACCTCTGGCGGTGGCGGATCATCCGGGGCATCGATCGCGGGATCCCCACCCCGGAGCAGGCCGAGCGGGCGTTCGCCGATGCCGGCGTCCCCCTGGAGGAGCTGGGGCGGGACGGGAAGTCGGTGGTGGGCGACCCCGACGACGTCCGGCGACAGCTCCACGCCATTGCCGAGCACTACGGGGTGGACGAAGTCATGACGGTGACCATCACCCACGACCTGGAGGCCCGCCGGCGCTCCTACGAGCTGCTGGCCGAGGTCATGGAGTTGGAGGGCGTGGCGGCTGTCGGCTGAGCCCGGGCTCAGCAGCCCCGGGACCAGTACCAGACGGTAGGTTCCCCGTCGGCTCCGTAGGCCGGTACCCAGCCGGACAGCTCCGGGACCGCCTCCTCCGGGCCCCCGCACGGGGTCGTGGAGAGGATCGCCACCCGGAACCAGGGGAGACCGCCCACCATCCGGCTCTCCTCTACGGTGACCGGGACCTCGCCGCGAGGGTCCCCGGCCCGAGCGCTCCGGGCGGGATTTCCGGCCCCCGGATCCGGCCAGACGTGGCCGCTCCACGACCCGGTGAGGTAGGCCAGGCGCCGGACGGGGAGCTCCGCGTACGGGAACCAGGTGCCGGCCTCCTCGGCGGCGATCCACCCCGGAGTCCCGTCGGCAAGGTGGACCCGGGACCATCCGTCCTGGCGGGCGAGGACCACCGCGGCCCCCACCTCGTAGCCCACCTCCCGGGACACGACGCCCTCGTACCGGTCGATGGTCGCCAGGACGGCGGCGTCCTCCCGCGGCGCTTCCCGCACCCGCACCAACCCGCCGTGGGCCAGCGGCGCCAGGTCCAGGAGCCCCAGCAGCGAGGCGTTGTCCGGGTCGGTGGGGTCGGGTGCCGCGGCCGCCACGCCGCGAAGCGCATCCAGCCCGCTGAGGGCGTCGAGGCGGGACACGACGAAGCGGCTGGGCACGTCGACGAACCCACCGTCCTCGACCTCCGTTCCGGCCCGGGCGTGGATGCGGGTCCCGGAGCAGGTGTCCACGCGCAGGTCACCCTCCGCGTCCGGGTGTGCGAAGACCACGTAGACGGCTTCGTCCACCGGCTGCACCCCGCAGGTGGCGGTGGAGCGGGCGGTGCGGTAGGTGACCGTGTCGCCGGGGCCCAGGGCGCGGTCGGACTCCGTTGGGGCAGTCTTCCACGCCGGTGCCAGCACCTCCATGTGCAGACGGCGATCGTTCTCGGAGAGCTCGTCCGCTCCGGTGAGGCGGGCCATGACCACCTCGGCCGCCTCACCGTAGTAGTCGGAGAGCTCTCGCTGGGGGCACCGGCACATCGCGCCCGGGTGCGGGTCGGTGGCGCGGGCACCCGGGCCGGGCGGGGAGGCCGTGGCGTCCACCAGCACCACCACAGCCAGGACCAGCATCCCGGCCATGGCCGCACCCTGCCGAAGACTCATCCGCCGCGCCCCATCATCAGGCCCACCGCGACGCCCAGGGCGGCGGCGGGCGGGGCGAAGAAGAGGGGCGCGATGACCAGCTCCAGCCCATGGGGAAAACCGGGGTAGACCCGATGGGGGAGGAAGAGGGGCCAGAACTGGGTGTGGGCCCATCCCAGGACCAGGAGGATGGCGGCGAGCCCGCCCCAGGCGGCCGCGGGACCCCAGCCGGCGCTGGGCCACCACCTCGACCCCAGCGCCAGGACGGCCAGGAGGAGGAGCATCGGGACGAGCCCCACCACGGCGGAGAGGAAGGGATTCTGACGCCGTCCCATGGAGAGCTCGGCGAGGGCGGTCCAGGTACCGCCGACCCCCATCCCGACGGACAGCGCCACCACAACGAAGACGAGTCCGGCTACCACGAAGGGACCGACGAGGGCGGCGACGATGAAGCCGGGTCGGAGGAGGGAGGGCAAGGGAAGCTCCGGGGCTCGAGGGACGGCGGGAACCGCTCTCCCGGTCTCGGGAGGGTCGTGCCGACCCACGCTAGCACCGACGGTCCCTTCACCACAACGAGAGAGTTCGCCGCACCGGGAGGGCGATCCTGGTGGGCGATCAGGCGGAGTCGCGGACCGGGCTCGGGCTCCCTGTGCCCGTCTCCGCGCCGGCGAGCCAGAGCTTCGCCACCTGCTCCAGAAGGGCGCGGGCCGAGTCGGGGGCCACCAGGGTGGTGGGTGGCGGCAGCAGGTGGTAGTCCGACGCGCCCAGGTCCCGACGCGCCGCCCGGGTGGCCAGCACGGGTCGGCCCAGGGCCTCGGCCTCGTCCAGGTCGTCCAGCTCGCCGGAGAGCAGGGGGTGGACGGCGCCCTGGTGGGGGGTGACGGCGAAGTGGTCCTCCAGGCGCCGGATGGTGGCCGGGTCCGAGGCGACCACCGTGGCGCCGCCCTCCTCCAGGATCTCGTCGATGGAGCGGGCCAGCTCCGGGTTCACCCCCACCACGACCAACGGCGTCTCCGCTGCGTCGGCCAGCCGCCGGGCGGCGGCTCGATGGAAGAAAAGCGTCGCGGCCAGATCGGCCGCGCGGATCGCCTGGATCGCCGCCTCGTCGGCGTGGCCGTCGGCGCCGATGTAGACTGGAACGACCTCGAGCTGGAAGTCCTCGTCCAGCTCGGCGGAGAGCGCGACCATGTGATCCTCCGTGGACTCGATGCAGGCGCAGCGGACGACCCGGCGCCCGACTCCCGCCATCATCTCCCCGACATCCCCCCGGGGAATCCGGCGCTTCCACGCGTCCAGGAAGACCCCGGCCATCCACCCGGCCGTGGCGGACGAGACCCCGGACCGGGCTCGCTCCAGGGAGGCCACGTAGACACCCGAGGCCGCTCGCACCTCGACCAGCCCCTCGTCTTCGAGTCGCCGGAAGGCCCTGGCCACCGTCCGGTGGTCCGCGTCCAGGAGCTCGGAGGTGGTCCGGATGCTGGGAAGGCGATCCCCCGGTCCCACCAGGTTCACATGGAGGAGGCCCACCACCCGGTGGCGCAGGTAGTCGGCGACGTCGTCCACGGTGCTCACGGAGCTCCCCCAGCAGGATGGATGTAGCAGTTCGGCAGGATGCCAGCGTCTGCTACATTGAATGTAGCGGTTCCTTCCGTTCTGAATAGTGGGCGAGCAGACGACCCATCACCGAACGAGGAAGGCACCATGTCCACCCACCCCCGAGGACCCGAGCCGGAGCGCGCCGGTCCGGGCTCCCCACCCGCCACGCGCCGGGACTTCCTGAAGCGGTCCGGCACGGCGCTGGCCGCGGCCGGCCTCCTGGCCGCCTGTGAGGACGATCCCACCGGACCGATGATGCCGGAGCCGGACGGCGTGACCCTGGACTTCTCCAGCGACCTCGGCGTCCTCAACTACGCCTACGCCCTGGAGCAGCTCGAGGCCGCCTTCTACATCCAGGTCCTGGCGAGCCTCTACCCCGGCGCCACCGCAGAGGAGGAGCAGGCCCTGCGCGACCTGCGGGACCACGAGGTGGCCCACCGTGACTTCCTGGCGGCTGCTCTGGGCTCGGAGGCCATCCCGGCCCTCAGCCCCGACTTCGGTGCCGTCGACTTCGGCAGCCGGGCGAGCGTCCTCTCCACGGCCCGGACCTTCGAGGACCTGGGCGTCTCCGCCTACAACGGCGCGGGGCGCTACCTCGTCGAGCCCTCCTTCCTGGAGGTGG
>CAKZOQ010000416.1 GCA_937136445.1 uncultured Gemmatimonadota bacterium | reverse complement strand
GCCTACAACCCCCTCTTCCTCTACGGGGGCGTCGGGCTGGGCAAGACCCACCTCATGCACGCCATCGGCCACCGCCTCCTGGAGGAGGACCCCAGGCGCCGCATCGCCTACCTCTCCTCCGAGCAGTTCACCAACGAGCTCGTCACCTCCATCCAGTCGGGCTCCATGGCGGCCTTCCGTCGGAAGTACCGCGACATGGACCTCCTTCTGGTGGACGACGTGCACTTCCTCGAGGGGAAGGAGCGGACCCAGGAGGAGTTCTTCCACACCTTCAACGCCCTCTACGACGCGCACCGGCAGATCATCCTCACCTCGGATCGCCCGCCGAAGGACATCCCCGGGCTGGAGGCGCGGCTCATCTCCCGCTTCGAGTGGGGGCTGGTCGCGGACATCAAGGCCCCGGACTACGAGACCCGGATGGCCATCCTCCGGAAGAAAGCCGCCGACGACGGGCTCACCCTCAGCGACGAGGTCATCGACTTCATCGCCCACCACTGCACCGCCTCCGTGCGCGAGCTCGAGGGCGCGGTCATCAAGCTCCTGGCCTACTCCTCCCTCACCCACCAGGAGCTCACCCCCCAGCTCGCGGAGACCGCCCTCAAGGGCGTCCTGGGTCGGGAGGTGAAGGGTCCGGTGCTCTCTCCGGAGCGCATCCGCGAGGTGGTGGCGGACAGGTGGCGGGTCCGGCCGGACGCCCTGGCCTCCAAGCGCCGGACCAAGGACATCACCGTGCCACGCCAGGTGGCCATGTACCTCATCCGGGAGGCTCTGGACACGTCACTCGTCCGCATCGGCAAGTTCTTCGGCGGCCGGGACCATTCCACCGTCATCCACAGCATCAACCGGGTGGAGGAGGAGATGGAGAAGGACCCGGACTTCCGTCGACAGGTGGAGGCCGCCCGCGAGGAGTTGAAGGGTCGGCCGCAGTGAGGACCTCCGCCTCCGGACCTCGACCCCGCAGAGGCCACGTGGAGAGGTCGTGGAAAGCGATGGGGAGTACCGGGGAGTTTCCCACACTCGTCCACATCGGACGGCACCGAGCTGGGACGACCGGGCATTCCCGCTCCCCTTTCCCACGGACCCTCCACACACCTCCGAAGCCCGGAAGCCCCTGCCATGGAAGGGATGGGTGGCTGTTCGGCTCGCGCTCTCCACAGATCCACAGCCTCTACTATTACTAGTGTTTTTTAAATACCTACAAGAGTAGTTTCCAGGCATGTGGGAAACGGCCCCTCGGCCGACGTCCCGACGCTTCGTCCAGCCCCGGCATCCCAGCCAGGAGTCGCAGCTCCATGAACTTCCAGATCACCAGGCAGAATCTTCACTCCGGCCTGGCGGCCGTCTCCGCGAGCATCCCCTCCAAGACGACGCTCCCGGTCCTCTCCAACATCCTCTTCGAGGCCAAGGACGATGGCGTGTGGATGAGTGGAACGGACCTGGACGTGGCGGTTCGGGTGAAGGTGCCGGCGGAGGTGAAGGAGCCGGGCAACCTGACGGCGCCGGGAAAGAAGCTCCAGGAGATCACCCGCGAGCTCCCGGAGCAGCCGGTGGAGATCACCACCCGGGGCGATCAGATCGAGCTGGAGTGCGGACGCAGCCGGTTCAAGCTCAACGGGCTCCCCGCCGACGAGTTCCCCTCGCTCCCGGAGATCGACTTCGCGGACGGCTGGGAAGTGGAGGGCACGGCACTCCACCGGTTGATCCGCCACACCTCCTTCGCCGTCTCCACCGAGGAGAGCCGGCCCATCCTGAACGGCGTCCTCTGGGAGCTGCGGGACGGTGCCATGACCATGGTGGCCACGAACGGCCACCGTCTGGCCCGCATGACCCTCCCGGCCGAGGCATCGGAATCCCCCTCGGCAGACTTCATCGTCCCGCCTGCAGCGCTCTCGCAAGTGCAGCGGCTCTTCAAGGAGGGCGATGACCTGCGGGTGGCCAAGAACGGCAACCACCTTGGCTTCCGTGCAGAGAGCACCGAGGTCTTCACCCGGCTCATCGAGGGGAGCTACCCGAACTACGAGCAGGTCATCCCCAAGGACAACGACCGCATCGCGGTGGTGGAGAAGAAGTCGTTGGAGTCGGCGGTGCGCCGGATGGCGGTGGTGGCTTCCGACCAGACCCACCGCATCCGGATGACCTTCGAAGACGACCGGGTCCACCTCAACGTCCTCACCCCGGATCTGGGGGAGGGCCACGACGAGCTGGAGCTCAGCTACCAGGGCGGCGAGCTGGAGATCGGCTTCAACGCCAACTACCTCCTGGAAGTGCTGCGCTACATGCCCACGGAGGAGGTGAAGCTGGCCTTCAAGGCACCGGAGCGCGCCGCCACCCTCGAGCCGGTTCCCGCCGAGGGCGAAACGCTGGACTACCTCTGCCTGGTGATGCCGCTGCGTCTCCTGGACTGAGCTCGCCTCAGCCTGGCGAACCTCCGGCGGCCTCCAGGAGTTCGGAGCCGGTGAAGAGGGCCACGAGTACGATCCCCGCCTCGGCCAGGCGCCGGCGGCCTCCCTCCTCCCGGTCCACCAGCGTCAGGACGGTCTCTACGGTGGCTCCAGCGCCGCGGAGAACCTCCACGGCCTGGAGGGCGGAACCGCCGGTGGTCATGGAATCCTCCACGACCAGGCACCGGGCCTCGTCGGGGAGTCCACCTTCGATCCGCTGGCCCGTGCCGTGCTCCTTCGCTTTCTTACGAACGCTGAAGGCATCCAGCGGCCGTCCCTCCAGCCAGCTCCGGTGGGCCACGGCGTAGGACACGGGGTCCGCCCCCATGGTCAGCCCACCCACGTGGGTCACGTCGAGGTCGTGCTCGAGAACCGCCTGGAATCCCAGCCGACCCACCAGCATCTGCCCTTCGGCGCACATGGCGGTGCGGCGGGCATCGACGTAGTAGGACGAACGTGCCCCGCTGGCGAGGGTAAAATCCCCGAGTCGCACGGAACGCTCCACCAGGAGCTCTTTGAGTCGCTTTCGATGATCCATGGCCGCCAGAGTGCCCGCCCGACCTCGCCGATGCAAGGCAGGGTCCGGCACGCCACCCCCGGATTGCTCCGACGCCTCGCCTGGGGCGTGGCCGCCCTCGTGGGCCTCCTGGGTACGGCGGCCTGCTCCGAGGACGGCGGCACCCAGCCGGGCACCCTCCGCTTCGGGCAGATCGGGAGCCTGGAGGCGGTGGTCGAGGTGCCTCTCCGTCAGGGGGAAGGCACGCTGGAACAGCGGCTGGAATGGCGGTCGTCCGGCTACTGGACCTTCACCGAGCGGATCTTCTACCAGGGCCTGATCGGCGACGAGGCGGTCCGGGACACGCACGGCGATCCCTCCCCCTTCGTGGTGGCGTACGCCTCCCTCGTTACGGCGGTGAATGGGGCGTCCGGGCTGGATCTGTTCATCGACTCCCTGCCCCAGACGCTGGATCCGGAGTGCGAGGCCATCCAGTCCCGGGTCCGATTCGAGATCCGGGACGAGCCGTCGGGCGACACCGCGTCCTGGACCCGTTGTGCGAGCGGCTCGCTGGGGAACCTCACCACCCGGACGGCCGGGCCCGAAACCGCCGCCTCGCGCGTGGTGGCCGCCATCCTCCAGACCCGCGACGGTACGGTGGGCTCGGACTTCGTCTCCACCTACGCAGGCAGCGTCCCCTTCGGCACGCTGGACCGGGGTCAGGACAGCCAGGCGGGTCTGAGCCAGCCCACGGTTTTCGTCGAGGAGGAGGCCTGGGCAGCCTTCTGGTCGAGCCATGCGCCCGGGGAGGAGCGGCCCTCGGTGGACTTCCCGGAGGAGGTCGTGGTGGTGGCGGCGGTAGGCGTGCGCGACGAGTCCGGGGACAGCGTGGAGGTCCGCCGGGTCCTCCAGGTGAACGACGGCAGCCTGGTGGAGGTCTGGGAGCGCGTGCCCGGCGACTTCTGCACGCCGGCGGAGCGGATCCACGTGCCGTACCACATCGTGGTGGCGCCACGGATCCCCGAACCCATCCGCTTCGCCGAGATCCGCGTGGAGACGGTTCCCTGCGGGGGCTGATCCGGTCGTGTCGCTCCGCACCCTCTTCATCGCCGTCTTCGTCGCCTTCGCCGCCGTGGCCTCGGCGGGAGGCGGCTATCTGGCCTGGCGCGAAGCGAGCCAGGCGGTGGAGGAGGAGCTGGATCGTCGGGCCACCTGGATCGCCGGGGCGGCGGCGGAGACGGGACTCCAGGCCTCCCTGCTGGTGGGGCTCGAGCCCGGCTTCGAGGACGAGATGGCCTGGACGCTCACCCGGAATCGCCTCCTCCGGCTCCGGCGCTACGTCCCGGAAGCCTATATCGTCCGGGAGGACAACTCCTCGTTGGTGAGCACCCACCCGGCGGACTCGGTGCCCATCGGCACCCCCCTCCGGTTCCTGGACGCTTTCCGGGCGGAGCTGGACACGGCCCGGGCGGTGGGGAACGCCACCACTCCGGCCTTCGAGGGCACCGACGGCCAGCTCTACAAGTGGGGGTTCGCCCAGCTCGAGCAGTCGGACCTCACGTTGGCGGTCCTCATGCCCGCCGACTACCTGGCACCCCTGGCGAGTCTGCGGCGCAACCTCTTCCTGGGTTCGGCGCTGGCCGCGGTGCTCGCGGCCCTCCTGGGAGCCGTACTGGCCAGCCTGGTGGTGGAGCCGCTGGAGCGGTTGAGCCGGGTGGCCCTCCGCATCCAGCGGGGCAAGATGGAGCAGCCCGTGGCGGAGGAGGTGGGCACGGAGCTCGGCCGGCTCTCCCGGGCCATGGAGCGCATGCGGAAGGGGATCCTGGAACGCGACGAGCAGCTCCGCCTGATGCTCGCCCAGGTGGCCCACGAGATCCGGAACCCGCTGGGAGGCGTGGAGCTCTTCGCTTCCGCGGCCTCCGACACGGAGGAGGCCACCGAGCGGCGTCGGCTCCTGGACCGGGTCCGGGCCGAGGTGCGGGCGCTCAACGCCATCATCGACGACTTCCTGACCTTCGCCCGCCCCACCAGCCCCTCGGACTCCTGCGAGGATCTCCGGCTCCCGCTGGAGGCGGCGGCGGAGCTGGTCCGGGCCGAGCTGGAGGAGCGGAACGGCCGCCTGGAGGCGGTGCTGCCGGAGGTGGCGCTCCCCGCGCCCATCGGGGCCGGCCAGGTGAAGCGCATCACCCTGAACCTCCTCCGCAACGCCGCCCAGGTGTCGGACGTGGTGCGGCTCTCGGCACGGACGGAGAACGGGGAGGTGATGGTCTCGGTGGCCGACGAAGGTCCCGGGGTCTCGCCGGAGCTGCGGAAGCGCATCTTCGACCCGTTCGTCAGCGACAAGGAGCAGGGAGCTGGCCTCGGTCTGGCCATCGTCCGGAAGGTCTCCGAGGCCCACGGAGGCCGCGTCGAACTCGTGGATTCTCGCGGGGAGGACGACCCCGGGTCCGGTGGGAGGGGGGCGGAGTTCCGCCTATATTTCCCGAGCCTCGCGGATTCCGGGACGGACCATGGCTGAGATCCTCATCATCGACGACCACGACTCCATGCGGGAGGGGCTCGAGCTCCTCCTGCGGCGACGAGGTCATCGGACCCGCTCTGCCGAGTCGGGGGCCCGGGGGATGGAGCTCCTGGAGGACGAGGACGCCGACCTGGTCATCACCGATCTCAAGATGGCCCACATGGACGGGATGGAGGTCCTCACCCGGGTGAAGGAGGTGAAGCCCGAGACCGAGGTGATGGTCATCACGGCCCACGGCACCATCGAGAAGGTGGTGGAGGCCATGAAGCTCGGCGCCGTGGACTTCATCACGAAGCCGTTCAGCTCCGAGGAGTTCGGGGTGAAGGTGGACCGGCTCCTCACCGACCGGGAGGAGCGGGCGAGGCTTCGACGGGAGAACCAGGCCCTCCGGGTGGAGAACACCTACCTGAAGGAGGAGGCCCAGGCCCGCTACGGCGAGATTGTCGGCGAGTCCGAGCCCATGCAGGAGGTCTTCCGCTGGATCGACCGGGTGGCCCGCTCCGACTCCACGGTCATGGTCTACGGGGAATCCGGCACCGGGAAGGAGCTGGTGGCCCGCGCCATCCACGCCGGATCGCCCCGGCGGGAGGGGCCCTTCGTCCGGGTGAACTGCGGCGCCCTCAACGAGAGCCTCCTGGACTCCGAGCTCTTCGGCCACGAGAAGGGGGCCTTCACGGGGGCCGAGAAGCAGCGTCGGGGGCGCTTCGAGCTGGCCCACGGCGGCACCCTCTTCCTGGACGAGATCGCCACGGTGCCCGGCACCACGCAGGTCCGCCTCCTCCGGGTGCTCCAGGAGCGGGAGCTGGAGCGGGTGGGCGGCGAGGAGACCATCGAGGTGGACGTGCGGATCATCGCCGCCACCAACGCGGCGCCGGACGACCTCAAGGGCGACGGGACCTTCCGGGAGGACCTCTTCTACCGGCTGCACGTGGTGCCCCTCCTCATCCCCCCGCTCCGGGAGCGGCGGGAGGACATCCCCCTCCTGGTCTCCCACTTCATCGAGAAGTTGCGGGACCGCACCGCCTCCTCGGTGGAGAGCGCCACCGACGAGGCCCTCCGTCAGTTGGCGGCCCACGACTGGCCCGGCAACGTCCGGGAGCTGGAGAACGTCATCGAGCGGGCCCTGGTCATGGCCGAAGGCGACGAACTGGACGCCGAGAACGTCCCGGACCTGTCCGGAGGAATGAGCGCCATGGCCACCGGCGACGAGGAGCGGAGCCTCCCCGCCAACGGCATGGACCTCAACTCGGCGGTGGAGGGGCTCGAGGAGCGTCTCCTCCGGCAGGCGCTGGAGAACGCCGAAGGTGTGAAGGCCGAGGCGGCGCGCCTTCTGGGGCTCAAGCCCAGCGCCCTCTATTACAAGCTCGAGAAGTACGGGATCGAGACATGACGCGCCGGAGGTGCCGGCGTCGCGACGTCGGCGTGCGAGTCGTGGGGGTCGTCATGGCCATGGGCCTGGCTCTGACCTCCGCGGTGGCGGCTCCTGAGCTGTCCGCCCAGGCCACCGAGTCGGTCCTGGCGGAGCGGCGTCTGGAGTACCGCGCCGCCCGCGATGCCTGGGAGGCCGCCCGCAGTGCCTTCAGCGTGGTGGAGCGGCAGTTCTCGGCGGCGCTGGAGCAGGTGGGCCGAGCCCGTCGAAGCGGAGACGACGACGCCCTGGAGGACGCCTTCGCGTTGGCCCAGGACCGCAGCGTCCCGTACCGGGCGCAGGAGGCGCGGGTGGAGGACGCCCGGGAGCGGCTGGACGAGGCTCGCCAGGCGCTCATCAACGTCATCACCGTCCGCCTCGGAGAGCTTCTGGCCCAGCTCGACGAGGCCTCCAGCGCGGCGGAACGGGCCCAGCTCGACGCCCGATGGCAGGACCTCCGGAACGAGCAGCAGGAGCTGGAGACCCAGGACGGGGACGACGACCTCCAGGTCATGCCGGTCATCCTCCCCGAGATCACCTTCGACCCCCGGGACGGCCCGGACGAGCTGGAGGCCAAGGCCCAGATCCTGGAGCGGCTGGCCGCCGTCGCCGACACCGTCGTGGAGAACCTGGACCAGGAGCGGGAGACCCTCACCACCCGGCTCCGGATCGAGCGTCAGCGTCAGGACTTCCTGGCGGGCACCGACCGCTTCGACGACATCCGTGTGCCGGTGGTGACCAACCCTGCCTCCGGGGAGCGGCCCGCCGCCGCCGACTCCACCATGGCCAGCCGTCCCCTCACGCTGGAGGAACGGCTGGAGGCCCTGGAACGGTACCGCGAGCAGTTGGTCTCGTACCGGGACCAGCTCCTCATCCGCGCCCGTCAGTTCCGCGAACGCGTGCGGAGGATGCCGTGAGGGCGCGGGGCGTGGTTCGGGCGGTGGGGCTCGCGGTGATGGTGGCCTCGATCCTTCTCCTGGGGTCGGACCAGGCGGCTGGCCAGAGCCACATGCGGGACCTGGTCATCACGCTGGGTGGTTCGGTGGAGAGCTACTCCGGCAACTTCTCGGCGGTGACGGTCCCGGTGGTGGACAGCACGGACGAGGCCACGGCCGCGGTGGGCGAGGTGGGGGTGCGGGGGCTCCTGGCGCTGGTGGAAAACGGCCGGAGGGCGGTGGAGCTCTCCTTCGACGGCGGGCTGCGTCAGGCTGCCGCCCTGGGGTTCACGGTGCGGGACTACGCGCCCCGGGAGTGGGCCGGGAGCGCCACCCTCCGCTACGAGGAGACGCTGGGGGAATGGGGACGGCTCACCAGCCGGCTGGGCTACCGGGGTCGGGCGGTGCGCGACCGTCCGCCCATGCCGCTCTTCCTGCAACCGGGCTACTCGACCGTCACCGGCGGGCTCGGGCTCGTCACCCGCTCCTTCGACGGGGTCAGCTTCGACCTCCAGGTGGAGGGCGAGGAAGCCGACTACCGGGCGTTGGAGTTCCTTCCGGAGCTGAACCTCCTGGACCGCCGCAGCGTGGGGCTCCAGGCCGGGGTCCGGTGGGGGATGGCCTCCACCGTCCGCTTCTTCTCCGGGGTGCGCTGGAGCGAATACCCGGAGCAGGGCAGCTTCGACCCCACCGACCCCTTCCGCCGGGACCACACGGTGAACGTGGGCTTCGAATGGACCTGGTTCGGCGACCGCATCTTCGCCCAGGCCGGTCTGGAGGGGACGCTCAACCGCTCCAACTCCAACCGCCCCGAGTACGATGCGCTGAGCTTCCAGGCCCTCTTCAACACCCCGCTCCCCTGGGAGATGTCGTTGAACCTCCGCACCGTCATCACCGGGAAGAGCTACGTCCGCGAGACCGAGTTCCCCCTCCTGGTCCCCGGGGAGGAGGCGGACAACGCCTCCATCGCCTACCTCCAGCTCACCCGGCCTCTGGCCGCCAATCTGGACGGTGCCGTCCGCTTCGGCTGGACCCGGGCCGAGACCGACATCGGCGACGCCTACTACGACCGGTTCGGGGGCTCGGTGCAGTTCAACTACCGCCCGAGCTTCTTCTAGCGGGTTTCGGAGGTCGGGGGGGAGGGCGGCAGGAGCACCGACCACCCCAGGTGTCCCCCGTCGTGGGTGAAGCTCACCGAGGCTGGGTGGCGGCTCCCCCTGTGCTCCAGGTGGGGCGGTCGTCGACCGGCGACGCCCGGGGCGCAGACCACGGCCAGCTCCCCTTCGGCGATCTCCAGGAGCGCCGAGGCCAGCCTCCGGACGCCGAGTCGGGCCCAGGCCGACGCAGGCGCGTGGACGGCGTCCCATTCGGTGTCGGTGAAGCGGGGACGGAGCTCCGCCTCGTCCTGGCCCCAACGACCCCCCGCGTCCTTCGTGGGAAGGGTCTCCGCCACCAGGAGGTGACCCGCGGGAAGCGAGGGGGTGGGGAGACGGAGTCCGTCGTCGGAGAGGGGGACCACGCCCGGCTCCGTGCCGGGGCCCGCAGGGTCCCCGTCCCCGGCGGCCACCGCCTGGACCGTCTCTCTCTGTTGGGTGACCGCCACGCGGCAGCCTCCGCCCTCCCAGGCCACCACGACCATGCCGTGGCTCCCAGGCTCATGGGGCGGGGCCCCGTGGACCCGGTAGTCGGCGTGCACGAAGGTCGGGGGCGAACCCCGGAGCTGGGTGTGCACCTTGAAGGCGGCCTCCTTGGCGGCCCAGAACGCCCAGAGCACCCGGTCGGCGCCCTTCGGGTCGGCGCCGGCCACCCGGGCCCGCTCGGTTTCGGTGAGGACCCGCCGGAGGAGCCGGACGTCCCCCGCCCGATCCCGGGCGCGGGGTCGGGTGAGATCGACGAGGTCGTGGCCTACCGCCGTGACCCCGCGCGGGCCGTCGGCCGGGTCCACCTCCGAGACCTCAGGCGCCTTCGGGCACGATGCGCCAGATCCGGCCGCGGACGCTG
>CAKZOQ010000415.1 GCA_937136445.1 uncultured Gemmatimonadota bacterium | reverse complement strand
TCGCCGCCATCTCCGCCGGCCTCCTCTTCCTGGCCCACCCTCCGTTCGACCTGGCCGTCCTGGCCTTCGTCGGGACGGCACCGCTGGGCCTCCTCCTGTATCGGGCGCCACCGGGTCCCTTCGGGCGCCGTCGAGCCGCCCGTGGCTGGGCCCTCTTCGGTGCCCTCTATTTCGGATTGGCTCTGGCGTGGCTCCCGGCGACCCTCTTCCGGTTCTCTCCGTGGGCCACCCCTGGAGCGGTCCTCGTGGTGGCACTCCTGGCCCTCATCCTCGGCGCGGCGGGGTGGGCCGGTCACGCCGGGCTCCACGCCCTGCGTCTTCCCCTCTGGTTGGTGCTGCCCGTCGTGTGGACCGCGGGGGAGTGGGTGCGGGCCCACGCTCCGGGAACGCTGGCCTTCCCCTGGCTGGGGCTGGGGGTGTCGCTGGCCCCCTGGCCGGAGTGGGCCGGGGTGGCGGAGCTGGTGGGGGAACGGGGGGTGGGCTTCTGGATGGCCCTCACCGGGGGGCTGGTGGCCACCGGGCTGGCAGGGAGCTCATCCGAAGGGCGGCGGCGGCTCGGCCCCTGGGTGGCGGCGGTGGTCGTGGCGGTGCTCCCCGGGCTGTGGGGCCTGTGGCGGGCCGGGACCTTGGAGACGCGTGTGGTGGCCCGGGTTGCGGTGGTCCAGCCGGACGTGTCGGTGGCGGTGCGACGGGATCCGGACGCCGGCTGGCGCGCCACCCGCGCCGCCACGGAGAAGCTGCTGGCGGAGGTGGAGCCCGGGTCGGTGGACCTGGTGGTCCTCCCGGAGGTGGTGATCCGAGGCGTGGTCGAGCCCGGCGCCCCGCCCACGCCGGTGACCCGGCCGCTGGGCCGGATGGAGGAGGCCGTCGGGGCGCCGGTGCTCTTCGGGGCATGGGGGGCCGGGGAGACCGAGGCGGCACGCTACAACTCGGCCTTCCTCTGGGCCGGGGGCGGGACGGCGGCGTGGCGGTACGACAAGCGTCGTCTGGTGCCCCTGGTGGAGCGGGTGCCGCTGCGCCTCCCCGTAGGTTGGGGGCTCGGCGAGGAGGGGGAGTACGCCGTGGGCGGGCCAGCGGCTTCCCTGGAGGTGGGTGGATCCCGGATGGGGGTCCTCATCTGCTACGAGTCCCTTTTCGAGGAGCTGGCCCGGGACTACCGACGGGGCGGCGCGGACGTCCTGGTGAACCTCACCAACGACGCCTGGTTCGGCGGGGAGCCCTGGTGGGCCCGCACCCCCGCCTTCGCCCAGCACCCCGCCCACCTGGTCCTTCGCGCCATCGAGACCCGCATGGGGGCCGTCCGGGCGGCGAATACCGGCATCTCCCTGGTGGTGGATCCCACCGGCAGGACCCACGGCGCCACCCCGCTCTTCGAGCCGGCGTTGGTGACCGCCGACGTCCACACCACCGACCGACACACCCTGTACGTGCGGACCGGCGATCTCCTTGGACCCCTGTCGGCGCTGGTGGCGCTGCTCTGGGCTGGCGTGGCGCTGGCACGTAGCCGGCAGGGGCGGTCCTCCCTGGACCCGTCCCGGCGGTAGCATTAGCTTTTTCGGGCTGTACAGGCATGTCCCCCGGGGACATGATCGAGATCTTCACCGGGCCAGGGCGCCGTACAGGCATCCGGGCCCGTTCCCATTGGGCGCCCGTTCCATCCAAGGCGTAGGAGCAGGACCATGAAGCAGGACATCCATCCCGAGTTCAAGACCGTCGAAGTCGTCTGCGCATGCGGCAACACCTTCGAGACGAAGTCCACCGTGGATTCCATCCACCTGGACATCTGCTCGGTGTGCCACCCGTTCTACACGGGCAAGCAGCGCCTCGTGGACACCGCCGGTCGTGTGGACCGGTTCAAGAAGAAGTACGGAGACATCAGCAAGTGAGTGAATGCCGGGGGAGACTCCCCGGCGGATGCCCGTGAGCACCCCTCTCCTCGACCCCAAGCTGGATCCGCGACTCACCGAGGCCGCGGACCGCCTGGAGGAGTTGGACCAGGAGCTCTCCTCGCCGGAGGTGCTCTCGGATCCCGACCGGCTGCGTGAGCTGGGCCAGGAGCGGGCATGGCTGGAGCCCCTGGTGACGGCCGCTGCCGAGCTCCGATCGACCGTCGAGGAGCGGGAGGGTGCCGGGGAGCTGGTCGAGACCGCGGAGGATCCCGAGCTCCGGGAGCTTGCCGAGGCCGAGGTCCAGGAGCTGGAGACCCGCATCGAAGCCCTCCGGGCGCGGGTGCGTGAGCTCCTCATTCCCCCGGACCCCATGGAGGACCGCCCTGCCGTCGTGGAGGTCCGCGCTGGAGCCGGAGGAGACGAAGCCGGACTCTTCGCGTCCGACCTGGTGCGCATGTACCGTCGCATGGCGGAACGCCGGAACTGGTCCGTCGAGCTCATGAGCCTCTCCGAAGGCATCCCCGGAGCCGTGAAGGAGGCGGTCTTCCTGGTGAAGGGCAAAGGGGCCTACGGACGCCTTCGCTACGAGTCCGGTGTGCACCGGGTCCAGCGGGTGCCGGAGACGGAGAGCCAGGGCCGCATCCACACCTCCGCCGCCTCGGTCGCGGTTCTGCCCGAGGCCGAGGAGGTGGACCTGGAGATCGACCCCAACGACCTACGCATCGACGTCTTCCGATCGTCGGGGCCGGGGGGGCAGTCGGTCAACACCACCGACTCGGCCGTTCGCATCACCCACGAGCCCACCGGCCTCGTGGTCTCCTGCCAGGACGAGAAGTCGCAGCACAAGAACAAGGCGAAGGCCATGAAGGTCCTTCGCAGCCGTCTCCTGGACCGGATGATCGCGGAACGCGAGGCGGAGCGGTCCCGGGAGCGGAAGACCATGGTGGGCACCGGGGACCGATCGGCGAAGATCCGCACCTACAACTTTCCGCAGAACCGGGTCACCGACCACCGGATCAACCTCACCGTCTACAACCTGGAAGACGTCCTGGACGGCGAACTGGACGAATTCGTCTCGGCCCTCCGTCTGGTCCAGGAAGAGGAGCGCCTGGAGGCCCAGACCTCGTGAGCACCCCTGGCTCCTCCCCGACCCGGGCTACGACGCCCGAAACGACCGAGGGGTCCGCCGTCGGGTCGGACCCACCGAAGGGTGGGGCGGGCGCCGGCGAGACCTGGGCGGTGCTGCGCATGATGCGCTGGAGCGCCGAGTACCTCGAGGAGAAGGGGGTGGAGCGGGGGCGCCTCGATGCGGAGTACCTCCTGGCCCACGCCCTGGGGACCCGTCGCCTCCAGCTCTACCTGCAGTACGACCGACCCCTGACGCCGACGGAGCTCGATGCCTACCGACCCCTCCTCCTCCGGAGGGCCCGCCGGGAACCCCTCCAGTACATCATCGGGACCGCGGGCTTCCGGGAGCTGGAGTTGGCGGTGGACCCGCGGGTGCTCATCCCGCGGCCCGAGACGGAGGTCCTCGTCCAGATGGTGCTGGACCGCGTGGAGGGACGGGAAGATCTGACGGCTCTGGATCTGGGGACGGGGAGCGGGGCGATCGCCCTCTCGCTGGCGAAGGAAGGCCCCTTCGTCCGGTTGGTGGCCACCGACGATTCGGCCGACGCCCTGGAGGTGGCCAGGAGCAACGCCGAGGCCGCCGAGCTCGCGGGCCGGGTGGAGTTCCGGCGAGGCTCGCTCTTCGAGCCGGTGGCGGGGGAGACCTTCGACGTGGTGGTCTCCAACCCGCCCTACGTGGCCCGGACGGAGGAAGACG
This sequence comes from uncultured Gemmatimonadota bacterium, assembly GCA_937136445.1. GTDB lineage: Bacteria > Gemmatimonadota > Gemmatimonadetes > Longimicrobiales > Gaopeijiaceae > JAJCZZ01. Next base: position 2,701 of record CAKZOQ010000415.1, on the reverse strand, counting down.
GGCTGGAGCCGGAGGTTGCGGCGTGGGAGCCGGCCGACGCCCTCTTCGCGGGGCCCGACGGGCTGGAGGTCCTCCGACGCATCGCCGGCGATGCCCCTACCTTCGTGGAGCCGGGGGGGCTCCTGGCGCTGGAGGTGGGCGCGGGGCAGGCTGCCACCGTATCGGAGGGCCTGAGGGACACCGGTGCCTGGAGTGAGGTGGGCACGGAGAAGGACCTGGCAGGCCGGGAGCGGGTGGTATGGGCCGTGCGGGCTTCCGGGCCGGACGGCACCCCGCCTCCAGACGCTGCCTGACCGACGAGTTCATTCGACCTACTATTCGACGCTAGACCGAGGACGACGAGACCGATGGCCGATATCTACGAGATGGCGAAAGAGCTGGGCGGAGCCCTGGCCCGCACCGACGAGTACCAGGCGCTGAAGCGCGCCAGCGAGTCGGTGGACGACGACCGCGAGCTGGTGGAGCTACGCAACACGCTCCAGAAGCTGGAGCAGCAGATCGAGAGTTCGCTGCGCCAGGGCAAGCAGCCCGACGACGAGGTGAAGGAGGCCTACGAGGAGGCAGCCTCGGACCTCCAGAGCAAGCCGGGGTTCCAGCGGCTCATCTCCGCCCAGTCGAACTTCGAGAAGATCATGCAGAAGGTGAACCAGACCATGGCGAAGGGGATCCAGGACGGCGCCCAGAGCCGCATCATCCTCTCCTGACCCCCATGGCGGGCATCGGCCCGGCCCCCTTCTCGACCACCTACACGAGGAACCCCCGTGAAGCAGCCCACTGAGATCCGTCCCGCCGAGGGGAAGCTCGGCGTTCTCCTCCCCGGCTTCGGTGCCGTGGCCACCACCTTCGTCGCCGGCGTGGAGGCCTTCCGTCAGGGACTGGCCGAGCCCATCGGAAGCCTGACCCAGATGCAGACCATCCGTCTGGGGAAGCGCACCGACGGGCGTTCGCCCCTCATCAAGGACTTCGTGCCCCTGGCCGGGTTGGACGACCTGGTCTTCGGGGCCTGGGATCCCATCCCCGAGGACGGCTACCAGAGCGCCCTCACCGCAGGGGTCCTCCAGAAGGAGAAGCACCTGGATCCCATCCAGGATTTCCTCTCCTCCATCAAGCCCATGAAGGCCGCCTTCTCCACCGACTACGTGAAGAAGCTGGATGGGCCGAACGTGAAGGAGGGGGCGACCAAGAAGGATCTGGCGGAGCAGCTCCGGGAGGACATCCGCCGCTTCAGGGAGGAGCACGACTGTGACCGGCTGGTCATGGTCTGGTGCGGTTCCACCGAGATCTACGTCCGCGCGGGGGCGGTGCACGAATCCCTCGAGGCCTTCGAGAAGGGCATGGAGGAGAACCATGAGGACATCGCCCCGTCCCAGCTCTACGCCTACGCGGCGCTGAAGGAGGGCGTGCCCTACGCCAACGGCGCCCCGAACCTCTCCGCAGACTTCAAGGCCTTCGAGGAGCTGGCCGCCGAGACCGGCGTCCCCATCTGCGGGAAGGACTTCAAGACGGGCCAGACGCTCATGAAGACCATCCTGGCCCCGGGCTTCAAGACCCGCATGCTGGGCATCAGCGGCTGGTTCAGCACCAACATCCTCGGGAATCGGGACGGCGAGGTGCTGGACGATCCGGCCTCCTTCAAGACCAAGGAGGTCTCCAAGCTCAGCGTGCTGGAGACCATCCTTCAGCCGGACATGTACCCGACGCTCTACAAGGACCTCTACCACAAGGTGCGGATCAACTACTATCCGCCCCGTGGGGACAACAAGGAGGGATGGGACAACATCGACATCTTCGGCTGGATGGGATATCCCATGCAGATCAAGGTCGATTTCCTCTGCCGGGACTCCATCCTGGCGGCGCCCATCGTGCTGGACCTGGCCCTCTTCCTGGACCTCGCCTCCCGCTGCGGATTCGGCGGCATCCAGGAGTGGCTCTCCTTCTACTTCAAGAGCCCCCAGACCGCGCCGGGCCTCTACCCCGAGCACGACATCTTCATCCAGCACTGGAAGCTCAAGAACACTCTGCGCTGGATCATGGGTGAGGACGAGATCACCCACCTCGGCACCGAGTACTACCAGGACTAGGCGCCGGGAACGGGGACGGGCCGTGCCGGAGCGGGGACGCTTCATCGTGCTGGAGGGTGGGGAGGGCGCCGGGAAGAGCACCCAGGTCGCCCTCCTCTCCGCCTGGATGAAGGCCTCGAGCGTGGACCATGTGGTCACCCGGGAGCCCGGGGGTACGGACCTGGGCGAGGAGATCCGGTCGGTGGTCCTGGACCGGACGGATCTGGACATCCCGCCGGTGTCCGAGCTCTTCCTGATCCTGGCCGCCCGTGCCGCCTTCGTCCGGGACGTGGTCCGACCGGCCCTGGCGCAGGGGCGGGTGGTGGTGGCCGACCGGTTCGCCCTCTCCACCCTGGCCTACCAGGGCCATGGAAGAGGCCTGCCCCTGGACGAGATCCGGAAGGCCAACCACCTGGCCACCGGGGGCCTCGAACCCGACCTCTACGTGCTCCTGGACGTCGAGGTGGACGAAGGCGCCCGGCGACAGGCTCGTCAGGGGACGGCACCGGACCGCATGGAGGGAGAGGGTGGCGACTTCCGTCGTCGAGTTAGGGCGGGGTACGTGGCCCTGGCGGAGTCTGAGCCCCGGGTACGGGTGGTGCCTGGAGGCGGCAGTCCCACCTCCGTCCACAGGCGCATCC
>CAKZOQ010000414.1 GCA_937136445.1 uncultured Gemmatimonadota bacterium | reverse complement strand
TTCGCCCTTCCCCAGAGCCCCCAGATCTACAAGCAGATCCTCATGGTGGCGGGCTTCGACCGCTACTTCCAGATCGCGCGGTGCTTCCGGGACGAGGACTTCCGGTCCGACCGTCAGCCGGAGTTCACCCAGATCGACGTCGAGGCCTCCTTCGTGGAGGTGGAGGACGTCCTGGTCTGGATGGAGGGGCTCATGGCGTCGCTGGCCGGCGTGGCCGGGCACCCCGTCTCCACCCCCTTCCCCCGGATGACCTGGGCCGAGTCCATGGACCGGTACGGGTCCGACCGTCCGGACCTGCGCTTCGACCTCGAGATCACCGACTTCACCGAGGCCACGCGGGGCCTGGATTTCCGCATCGTGCGGAGCGCTGTGGACGACGGAGGACGGGTGCGGGGGCTTCTGCTCAAGGAGGGCGCCGACCTCTCCCGGCGGGAGATCGATGGCATCGAGGACGCAGCCAAGGCCACCGGCGCACCCGGACTCCTCTGGGCAAAACGAGCCTCGAGTGGTACATCAGGTATCCTTGCCAAATTCATGAAAGACAAAGAGATGAGTGCTATCGGCTGTGAGGAGGGCGACCTGGTGTTCATGGCTGCGGGCCCCGATTCCGTCACCTCACCGGCCCTCTCGGCGGCGCGGACGGCGGCGGCCGAGGCCATGGGCCTCGAGCGCCGGACCGAGCACGCCTGGGTCTGGGTCACCGACTTCCCGGTCTTCGAGGAGACCGACGACGGCGGGCTTGCGCCGGGGCACCACCCCTTCGTCCTGCCCCACCCCGACGACATGGAGCTTCTGGACGACGATCCCCTGGCGGCTCGGGGGCTGGCCTACGACCTGGTCTACAACGGGACCGAGTTCGGCTCCGGGAGCATCCGGATCCACCGTCCCGAACTCCAGCGGCGCATCCTTCGACTGCTGGGCCTCGACGAGGAGGCCATCGACGAGAAGTTCGGCTTCCTGCTGGAGGCGCTGGCCGCCGGGGCCCCACCCCACGGCGGCATCGCCTTCGGGATGGACCGAATCGTCCAGCGTTTCGTAGGTGTGGGAAGCATCCGGGACGTCATGGCCTTCCCCAAGACCACGGCGGCCCGAGCCCTCTTCGAGGGCGCCCCCGCTCCGGTGGAGTCCAGGGAGCTGGAGGAGCTGGGGCTCATCGTGGACCGCGAGCAGGTGGCGCCCTAGGCGCCGGGAGCCTCTTTGGCCAACGGAGACACCATCATCGAGCACCGGCTGGACGCCGAAGGAGCCGACCAGCTCCTCTTGACCGGCGTCAACGACCGGAACATGCAGGAACTGCAGCGCCTCTTCGGCATCCGCACCGTCCTGCGGCGGGACCACCTCATCCTGTCGGGATCGGTGGAGGAGGTGGAACGGGCCGTTCCGGTGGTGCAGCACCTCATCGAGCTGGCCCGACTCCGGGTCCCCTTCGACAGCCCGGACATCGCCCGCTTCGCCGAGGGGATGGAGTCGCTGGGTCCCGACGGTGTGGTGCAGCCCGACGACGAGGAGTTCCGCATCGCCCTGCCGGGTTCGCGGAAGGTCATCTCCCCGAAGTCCGAGGGGCAGCGCCAGTATCTGCAGGCCATCTTCGAGAACGACGTGGTCATCGGGATCGGCCCGGCCGGCACGGGGAAGACCTACCTGGCGGTGGCCTGCGCGGTGGACGCCCTCTACAAGAAGCGGGTCCGCCGGATCATCCTGGCTCGCCCCGCCGTCGAGGCCGGAGAGAACCTCGGCTTCCTTCCGGGAGACCTGCAGGAGAAGGTGGATCCGTACCTGCGGCCTCTCTACGACGCCCTGGAGGACATGATGCCCCCGGACCGGGTCCGCCGGGCGCTGGAGGACGCCACCATCGAGATCGCGCCGCTGGCCTACATGCGGGGCCGGACCCTCTCCGACGCCTTCGTGATCCTCGACGAGGCCCAGAACGCCACCACGGCGCAGATGAAGATGTTCCTCACCCGGCTCGGGCTGAACTCCCGGGTGGTCATCACCGGGGACAAGACCCAGATCGACCTGGGCCGCCCCTCGGACTCGGGGCTTCTGGAGGTGGAGCGCATCCTGGCCGACGTGGACGGCATCGCCATCGCCTATCTGGACGGCAAGGACGTGATCAGGCACCGCCTGGTGAAGGACATCATCCGCGCCTACGAGCAGGCCGGCGACGACCCCCGCGACGAGTCCGACGACGAGCGAGCGAGCGGATGAGCGACCCCTCGGCCTCGGGCCGCCTGTGAACAGTTCCACGGAGCGAACGGACGGAGGGGCGGTGCTGACCCGGCTCTCCGCCGACCCGGACGCCACCTGGTCCGATCGCCTCACCCACCACGGTTCCCGGGTCCTCCTGCTGCTGGGGCTCGCCGTGATGGCCACCGCCCTCTTCCCCCCTACCCCGCGCATGGAGGTGGGGCGGTTCGAGGTGGGGATGGTGGCCCAGGAGGACA
>CAKZOQ010000413.1 GCA_937136445.1 uncultured Gemmatimonadota bacterium | reverse complement strand
GGTGGTGCGGGAAGGTGGCCCCTCCCAGGCCGGCGACGGCCCGGGTGGCAGCCAGGGCGGCAGCGGCGACCCCCAGATGGCCCTCTTCGCAGCCGGGGCGGGTCCGGCGGAGCAGGCGGGCGCCGAAGGAGTCGAGGGCGCCGGCGACGGTGCGGGCGCCGCGGTGGATGGCCAGGAGGCGATGGCGAAAGGGCCGAGTCTGCCGGTAGGGCGTCCCAGGTTGTGGCAGGTGCTCCGGACCTACGTGTTGGCCGAGACCCGGAAGGGGGTCCTCATCATCGACCAGCACGCCGCCCACGAACGCATCCTCTTCGAACGACTCATGGCCGCCTTCGAGACCGGGGGCCAGGACGGCCAGCGGCTGCTCTTCCCGCTGACCATCCGCCTCACCCAGCCCGAGTACGATCAGGTGGAGGAGCTGAGCGGCCTGCTGGGGCGCGCCGGCTTCGAGGTGGAGGGCTTCGGCGGCGACACCGTCATCGTCCACGCGGTGCCCAACCCCCACCCGTACTTCGACGCCGAGCGGGCCTTCCGGGAGATGGTCCACGATCTGGCCCACGGATCGGAGCTGTCGCGTTCGGCGCGGAACCAGCACGAGCGCATCGCCTCCGTCTTCGCCTGCAAGAGCGCCATCAAGGCGGGGCAGGCGCTGAACGAGAAGGAGATGCAGGAGCTCTTCGACCAACTCTTCGCCACGGAGCTCCCCCACCACGATGTCCATGGCCGGCCCACCATCGTGCGCCTGAGTGCCAAGGAGCTCCAGCGTCGGTTCGATCGCTCCGGCTCCGGGCATTGAGGCCGCCTCCGCCATGGACCGGCCCCGCTTCCTCGCCCTCACCGGCGCCACCACCAGCGGCAAGACGGAGCTCTCGCTGGCCGTGGCGGAGGCGCTGGACGGGGAGATCGTCTCCATGGACTCCCGACAGGTCTACCGCGGGATGGACATCGGCACCGACAAGGTCTCCGACGAGGCCCGCCACCGGGTCCCCCACCACGGGCTGGACCTGGTGGACCCGGACCAGCGCTACTCCGCCGGGCAGTTCGCGCGGGACGTCCGCCGGTGGATCCCCGGGATCGAGGGTCGAGGGCGGGTGCCCCTCCTGGTGGGAGGCACAGGCTTCTTCCTCCGCTCCGTCCTACGACCGATCTTTGCCGAGCCGGAGATGGACGAGGCCCGGCTCCAGGCTCTTCGCGGGTGGCTGGGCGAGCAGCCCCGTCCTCGCCTCGAGGCCTGGGTCCGCCGGCTGGATCCGGACCGTGCGGAGACCGCCGTCGAGGGCGGCCCGCAGCGCATGGCCCGGACGCTGGAGGTGACGCTCCTCAGCGGTCGCCCCCTCTCGTGGTGGCACGACGAGGCTCCACCGGACGGGGAGGCCGTGTCGGGGATGGTGGTGGTGCTGGAGCGGCCCCGGGAGGAGCTGGATCGTCGCATCGACGCCCGGGCCCAGGCCATGGTGGATCGGGGGCTGGTGGACGAGGTGCGCCGCCTGACCGAGGCGGGCTTCCACGAGACGGATCCCGGGATGTCCGGGACGGGGTACAGGGAGATCCTCGCCTACCTCCGGGGCTCCATCACGCTGGACGACGCGGTGGCACAGATCCAGGCGGCCACCCGGCGCTACGCGCGCCGGCAGCTCACCTGGTTTCGCCACCAACTACCCGAGGACGCCGTCCGGTTGGACGCCCGGCGGCCGCGGGAAGAGCAGCTTCGGATCATTCTGGATGCCTGGGAGGCGCGGACGTGAAGATCGGGATCACATGCTACCCCACCTATGGGGGCTCGGGGGCCGTCGCGACGGAGCTGGGACTCAAGCTGGCCGAGGGGGGACACGAGGTGCACTTCGTCTCCTACGACCAGCCCTTCCGGCTGGGGGGCTTCCGGGAGCGGGTCTTCTATCACGAAGTCGAGATGGAGGACTATCCCCTCTTCGAGCATGCGCCCTACCCGCTGGCGCTGGCGGTAGGCATCCACGACGTGGCCCGGCGCGAGGGTCTCGACCTCATGCACGTCCACTATGCCATCCCCCACGCCACCTCGGCCTGGGTGGCCCGGGAGATGCTGGCCGACGAGCGGGACCTCCCCGTGGTGACGACGCTCCACGGCACCGACATCACCCTCACCGGCGTGCACCCTTCCTTCCACTCCATCACACGCTTCTCCATCCTGCGCTCCCAGGGGATCACCGCCGTCTCGCGCTACCTGAAGGAAGAGACGGTGAAGAGCTTCGATGTCCCGGCGGAGCGCATCGAGGTCATCCCCAACTTCATCGACACCGAGGTCTACCGGCCGGACCGCCAGCCTTGCCATCGGGGCGCCCTGGCGCCGCCGGAGGACAAGATCGTCATGCACGTGTCCAACTTCCGGGGCGTGAAACGGGTCGAGGACGTGGTGCGGATCTTCGGAGGGCTGAACGGTCGGGTGCCGGCCCGCCTCGTCATGGTGGGCGACGGTCCGGATCGACCCCACGCCGAGACCGTCGCCGAGGAGCTGGGACTCCGGGACCGGGTCCTTTTCCTGGGCAAACACGCCTCGGTCCACGAGTTGCTCTCCTGTGCGGACCTCTTCCTGCTGCCCTCGGAGAACGAGTCCTTCGGTCTGG
>CAKZOQ010000412.1 GCA_937136445.1 uncultured Gemmatimonadota bacterium | reverse complement strand
CCCCTGAGACCCTGGAGGCCCCGCCCCGGTTCCGATCTCCGTCCGGCACTCCGGGTCCGGAAGCGGCCCCAGCGGATGGATGCCGCGGGCCCGCGCCAGGGCCCGCAGCAACGTCGCGGCCTCCGCCGCGTCCCCCGGTGGGTCCAGGCCCACCCGCACCTCCGCCAGGGTGAGGCGCACCCTTCCGGACCGGTCCCGTCGCCGACCCAGCCACCGGTGGAGTCGCTTCAGGCGGCGGAGGGGTGGGTGGGTGCGATCCAGGAAGCCTCGCGCCAGCGCGTCGTCACCCCGGGCGTGGAGCGCCACGCAGACCGAGGGATCGCCATCGCGGCCCGCACGACCCGCTTCCTGGTAGTAGGCCTCCAGCGTCCCGGGGAGCTGGAGGTGGGCTACCAGGCGAACGTCGGGCTTGTCGATCCCCATGCCGAACGCGTTGGTGGCGACCACCACCCGGCACGCCCCGCCGAGGAACCGGGCCTGGACCCGGGTGCGCTCCTCCGGGGCGAGACCGGCGTGGTAGGCCTCCACCACCAGGCCCAGGCGGGCCAGGGCGTCGCGCACGCCATCGACCGAGCGGCGCGTCGGGGCGTAGACAAGGGCTGTCCCCGGGTGGGCCCGAAGCAGCGACCGGACCAGGGCCAGGCGGGAGGCGCCGCGCGGGACCGGGCGGACGATCCAGCTCAGATTGGGCCGATCGAAGGAGCGGACCACGACGGTGGGATCGCGGAGGCCGAGGTTGTCGGCGATGTCGGCGCGGACGGTGGGGGTGGCGGAGGCGGTAAGCGCCAGAAAAGGCGCCGCGAGCCTCCCCCGGATCACCGCGATGCGCCGGTAGGCCGGTCGGAAGTCGTGGCCCCACTCCGAGATGCAGTGCGCCTCGTCCACCGCCACCAGCCCGATGCAGGCAGCCTCCAGAACCTCCTGGAAGGCGGGCGTCTCCAGCCGTTCGGGGGCCACGAAGAGGATGTCTAGGCTCCCCCGGATGGCCGCCCGGGCGATGCTCCGCCGCTCCGAAGCCGGCTGGCCCGCGCTGAGTCGCTCCGCGCGGAGTCCGATCTGGCGGGCCCGCCCCACCTGGTCCTCCATGAGGGAGATGAGGGGCGTGACCACCAGGGTGAGCGCAGTGCCCACGCCATCATCGCCAGCACCGGGCTCGCCGGCCCGGAGCGCCAGCGCCGGGACCTGGTAGCAGACGCTCTTTCCACCCCCGGTGGGGAGGATGCCCAAGGCGTCCCGACCCTCCAGGACGGAGCGCACCAGCTCCTCCTGTCCCGGCCGGAAGCCGGGGTAGCCGAGGTGGCGACGGAGGAGGGCGACGGGGTCGGCGAGCACCGCAGAAGGTCGCGCCCGAGGGCGGGCGCGGGGATGGCGAGTTGGGACGACGAAAGAAGTCTACTCGTCCTACTTCTTCGGTGGCGTCCGGAAGGCGGTACCTACGGCTCGGGCGCCGGCCTGTCCATGCCGTGGACGAGGCCGACGCGGAACTCAGACCGGGGTCTCTCCGTCGGAGGCGCCCATGGCCTCGTCCGCGCCGTCCCGGCCTCCGCCCTCGCCGCCCCCGGACATTCCCGGCAGGAAGCGGAGCACGAACCCCAGGAGGAGGACCAGGATGGCGGCGCCGGTCATCCAGCTCTCCTCGCGGTACATGCCCACCATGGCCAGGACGGCCCCCACCGTGAAGATCCGGACCTTCCAGACCAGGTAGTCACCGGCCTCCTGGCTCCGATCGAGGCGGAACACGGCTCCGGCTCAGCCCCGGGCCCGCTCGAGGAAGCGTCGGACGCCCTCGCGGCACTCGGGTGAACGGCGAGCCTCGGCGTTGACCTCGGCGCCCCGGCGGATCCCCTCCTCGAACCCCAGGTCGTCGAGGTCGTACAGGAGGCCTTTGGTGAGGCGCAGGGCCGAGGCCGGCTTCGACGCCAGCCCCGAGAGGAGCTCGGCGACGGCGTCCTCGAAGCCCTGGTCGGGCAGAAGGCGGTTCACCAGTCCGATGCGATGCGCCTCCGCGGCATCGATGCGATGCCCGCCGGTGACCAGATCGAAGGCCCGGCTCTCCCCCAGCTTCCGGCGGAGGATGGCCATGACCATGGCGGGTACGAAGCCCAGGTGCACCTCCGGGTAGCCCATCTGGGCCTCCTCGTGGGCCACCACCAGGTCGCAGGCGGTGGCCAGGCCGCACCCGCCGGCCAGGGCTCGCCCGGTGACCACCGCTACGATGGGGAGCGGGTGCTCGCGCATGGCCACGAAGAGCTCACCCATGCGCATGGCGTCGGCGATGCTCTCCTCCCGACCCATGTCGGCGATCTTCTCGAGCTCGGCCAGGTCGGCGCCAGAACAGAAGTCCTTCCCCGCACCGCGAAGCGCCACCACCCGGGCATCGTCGTCGTCCCGGGCCCGGGCGAGGCCCTCCGTGAGCTCCTCCACCAGCTCGCCGTTCATGGCGTTGCGCTTCTCCGGCCGGTTGAGGGTCAGGGTCACCACCCCCTCCACCCGTCCGTACAGGACCACCCCGTCGGCCATCTCAGCCCCGCGCGTCGGCGTCGGCATCCTCCGGCGCCCAGCCCTCGGGCACCCGGCCCCGACCGGCAGCAGCCTCGGCCACCTCGTCCGGTACCTCCAGCTCCATGCGGAGGATGGCGGTGCTGAAGACCTTCCCCTGGGCGTCGTTCATGAGGGAGAGCGTGCCGCCCCCGCCCAGCGCGCCGTGGAGGAGGAAGTTGAGGGCCGACAGGTTGGCGAGCTCGTAGCGCTCGACGTCTCCGGCCACCATCTCCCCGAAGTGGGCTTTTACGGCATGTGGGGTGAGCTGCTCCCGGAGTAGTTCGTAGTGGGCCGGGTCGTAGGCGATGACGCCGACGTTGGCCGTGTCGCCCTTGTCGCCCGAGCGGGCGTGGGCCAGATGGACGAGCTGGATGGTGCTCATACGTCGCGGACCTCCACCGCCAGATGCGGCTGCACGGCTTCCTTGCGAATGAGGGCGGGCCAGTAGGCCATGATCTGCTGGACCCGGGGTCGGCCGCCGGCGAAGCCGGTCACGGAGGGCGGCCCGGTGAGGACCAGCGGGGCGATCTCCCGGGTGAAGCGCTCCACCGCCGCCCGGTCCTGGCCGCGGACCCCGATGCGGAGTTGGACCTCCGGATGATCCGCCGGCGGCTCGCCCACCAGGGGACCATGGGTCGAATCCCACCCCACGAGCTCGGTGCGGACCTCGTCGAACTCCAGACCCAGGCGATCCATCCGCTGCCGGAGGATCCGGTCGGCGGCACGGGCCTTTGCGGGGGCGTCGGGCCACACGTAGGTGAGGGTGCCGGTGGCCTTCCAGCCATCGGCGTACGCGATGGAAACCTTGAGG
>CAKZOQ010000411.1 GCA_937136445.1 uncultured Gemmatimonadota bacterium | reverse complement strand
GGTGGAGCGGCTGGCGTTGGGGGGGAGCGATCAGGGCGGGCTCTTCCAGATCTACCGCTCCAGCCGACCCGCCCCCACCGGGGAGCAGGCCGAGCTCTGGGGCGGTGAGCAGTGGCGCCTGCTCCACGAGATCGTGGCGGACCGGGACCCTGACGACATCGTCCTGAACATCGACGACGTCTGGGCCTTCTCCGACGGCCTCGGGGCCGGCGAGCGGGAGGCGCTGGAGGAGGCGCTGGGGCCGGAGTACCTGGAGCGGGTGCGGCGGGTGCCGGAGCTGGCCATGGAGTACATCTCCCTCCGCGTACCGGAGATGATGCCGCGCTACCGGGAGATCGAGGAGACGGTGCACGCCATCATCTCCCATGCCTTCTCCAACGCCGTCATCACCCCCGGCGTCACCACCGTGGACGACGTGCGCTGGTGGCTCCGGGAGAAGGTGCAGGAGTTGGGGATGACCGTCTGGTTCCAACCCTCGGTCTCGGTGCAGCGGGCCGGGGGGGTGCCGGAGGACGGTCCGGTCATCATCCAGGAGGGAGATCTCCTCTGGACGGACTTCGGGGTGGTGGCCATGCGCCTCCACACCGACACACAGCACCTGGGCTACGTCCTTCGGGAGGGCGAGACCGACGTGCCGGAGGGGCTGAAGGCCTGCCTGGCCGACGCCAACCGGATGCAGGACATCCAACTCGCCGAGATGCGGCCCGGCCGCACCGGCAACGAGGCGTTGGCCGCCGCCCTGGAGGTCATGCGGGAGGAGGGCATCACCGGCACCCTGTACACGCACCCCATCGGCGACCACGGCCATGGTGCCGGGCCCCTCATCGGGCGGTGGGACAACCAGGAAGGGGTCCCCGGCCGCGGTGACGCCCGCATCCTCCCCTCCACCTGGTTCTCCATCGAGCTCCAGGCCACCAGGGCCATCCCCGAGTGGGACGGCGCGACGGCCTCGTGCCGGCAGGAGGAGGAGGCCTACCTGGACCAGGATGGCGAGCGTCACTGGGTCTTCCGGCGCCAGGAAGACTTCCACCTGGTCTGGTAGGCCGCGGACGCGGGGCGATCCGGACGATGCGAAGGCGGCGATGTAGCGGGCCCGGCGAGGCCGGCTGATGGCGGCCCCCCCACCTCGCAAACGGAGGGAGTTCGACCGCTCCATCGTCGACGGCCCGCTCCCGTCGGCGGTCTGGAAGCTGGCCTGGCCCACCATGCTGCAGAACGTCATCGGCGGGCTGCAGGGACTGGTGGACCACATCATGGTGGGGAACTACGTGGGCTTCACCGGGAACGCCGCCATCGGCGTCTCGTGGCAGATCTACCTGGTGGTCATCGTCTTCATCTCCTCCCTCTTCACGGGGATGGGCGTCCTGGTGGCCCGCTTCGCCGGAGCCGACGAGCCGGAGAAGGTGAACCGGACCGTCTATCAGGCGTTCATCACCGCGGTGGGGCTGGCGGTCCTGTTCATGGCCCCGGTTGGGTACCTCTCGGCGCCCTGGCTCCTGGACCTGGTGAACGCCGAGGCCGCCGTGCAGGCCGAGGCGCTGCCCTACCTGCGCATCATGTTCGTCTTCGCCTTCGGCAATCTGATGTTCTTCATGCTGAGCGGCGCTCTGCGCTCGGCGGGGGACGCCCAGACGCCGCTCCGGCTGGGCGTGGCCATGACGGTCCTCAACGTGGTCCTGAACGTGGTCCTCATCGCCGGCCTCGGCCCCATTCCGGCCTTCGGCACCACCGGAGCCGCCATGGGCAGCGTGGCCTCCGGGTGGGTGGTGGCCATGTACGCCATGTGGCGGCTCTGGGGTGGGGGCTGGGTGGTGGCGTTCGAGGAGGGGATGGAGTGGCTGCCGGACCTCTCGGTCATCAAGGAGCTCTTCCGCTTCGGACTCCCCACCGGCATCCAGGGCGTGGCCATGAACATGGCCGGCGTCCTGCTGCTGCGCTTCATCGGCTCCCTCCCCCAGAGCGCGGAGGCGCAGGCGGTCTACTCGCTGAGCTACACCCAGCTCTTCAGCTTCATCACCTGGACCTCGGTGGGGCTCCTGGGCGCCACCGCGGCGGTGGCGGGGCAGAATCTCGGCGCCGAGCAACCGTCCCGGGCCGAGAAGGCGCCCCGGGTGGCGGCACGCATCGGGGTGGGCGTGGCCGTCTTCGTGGGTGCCTTCTTCGTCTTCATGCCGGAGACGCTGCTCGCCCTCTTCGGCATGGAAGACCCGGTGGTGTTGGCCCTGGGCGCCCAGCTCCTCCGCTATCTGAGCGTCTCCGGCCTCTTCGTGACGGTGGCGCTGACCTACACCGGCGCCCTCCAGGGGACGGGGGACACGACGAGCCCCCTCTACATCTCCATCGTCAGCCAGATCGTGGTGCCGCTCGGCCTCTGCTGGGTCCTCCAGACCTTCTACACCCTCCAGGCCACGGACATCTGGCTGGCCATCGTCCTGGGCCATGTCACCCGGGCGGTCCTCAGCGTGGTGGTCTTCAAGCGAGGGAAGTGGAAGGAGATCGAGGTGGACATCGAGGGCCAGGGAGGTCCTGCCGGCGCCCGCAGCTGAGGCGGGCGGGCCTCTCCCTGGACACCTTCGGCCAGGCTGGAGACCTTTCAGCATGAGGCAGCGCTCTTCCACGGGCCTTCTGGCCCTCCTCGGTATCCTGGCACTCCTGGTGGTGCCCGGGGAACGCCCCGTCGTCGCGACGCCGGACCTTCTGGCCGGCGTCTCCAGCGCTCCGGGGCTCCATCGGCCCACGGGCCACCCGGCCACCGGATGGTCCGGAGGGGAGCTGCCCGGTGCCTCCGAGGGGCGCACCCCCGGGGAGGGCGGCGACGGGCCGTCGCCGGAGCTCCACGATCCCGGCCCCCCTTCGCCGACCGCGCGGGTGGACCGGCTCACCATCCCCGGACGGGGCCACTCCGGTCCCTCGGCCGCCCCCCGCTGGGGAGCTCGCCTCCTGGGTCTCCTCCAGACACCCGCCAACGCACCGCCGGGAAGCTGACCCGCGACCGCCGCTTCCGCCTCCGGGCAGAAGGGCGGCGCACGACGCTCGTAGCTTTCCGGTGCCCCCCGGCGTGGGGCCCCGATCCCCTCGTCCCACCTATGGGATTTGGAGTGCGCCATGGTGTTCACGACCCTCGGAACCACCCTCGTTCAGTCGTCGACGAACGACCCTTCCTTCCTTCGACTCGTCCTCGAGAGCCTCCCCACCGACCCGGCCGCGATCTTCGTCCTCGGGCTGGTGGCGGTGGCCGTCTGGTTCGTGGTCCGCTTCGGGACCGAATGACCTCCAGGGGGCTCTCGGACCACCGGGAGTCCCCACTTCTTCGGCCCCTCCGGCGCTCTCGTGGCCCGGCGCGGGCGCGCCCCGTAGCTTGTGCCCAGGTCCGGGGGCGGGCCCCGGACGTTCCGTGACGGGGAGGTCGAGATGGCGGTGCGGCTGCTGGTGGGGACGAAGAAGGGACTGTTCATCTTCCGGAGCGACGACGGGCGGGACGACTGGTCCCTGGAAGCCCCCCACTTCGGCGGCTGGGAGGTCATGCACGCCAAGGGTTCCCCCGTGGATCCCCGTCGGGTCTGGGTGTCGCAGTGGACCGACTGGCACGGTCAGGTCGTCCAGCGCTCCACCGACGGCGGACGGAGCTTCGAGGCCGTGGGGAACGAGTTCGGCTACCGCGGCGAGACGGGTACCCATCAGTGGTACGACGGCACGCCCCACCCCTGGGAGTTCAAGCGGGTCTGGCACCTGGAGCCCTCCCGGCACGACGCCGAGGTGGTCTTCGCCGGGGTGGAGGACGCCGCCCTCTTCCGTTCCGACGACGGCGGGGCGACCTGGGGCGAGCTGGACGGCCTCCGGACCCACGCCACCGGCGAGAGCTGGGCGCCCGGTGCCGGAGGTCTCTGCCTGCACACCATCCTTCTGGACCCTGCCGATCCGGATCTGGTCTACGTGGCCATCTCGGCGGCCGGGGCCTTCCGGAGCGTGGATGGGGGGGCGAGCTGGACGGTGGCCACCGGAGGCCTCCACTCCGAGTACCTCCCGGACCCCGAAGCCACGGTAGGGCACTGCGTGCACAACCTGGCCATGCACCCCTCCCGGCCCCGGACGCTCTTCATGCAGAAGCACTGGGACGTGTGCCGGAGCGACGACGGCGGCGACCACTGGACGGAGGTGAGCGGGGACCTGCCGTCGGACTTCGGCTTCCCGGTGGGGGTCCACCCCCACGAGCCGGAGACCATCTACGTGATCCCCATCAAGAGCGACCTCGAGCATTACCCACCGGAGGGAAAGCTCCGGGTCTACCGGAGCCGCACCGGAGGCGGCGACTGGGAGGCGCTCACCCGGGGCCTTCCCCAGTCCGGCTGCTACCAGAACGTCCTCCGCGACGCCCTCTCGCTGGACACCCTGGATCCGTGCGGGGTCTATTTCGGGACCACCGGCGGCCATGTGTACGCCTCCGTGGACGACGGCGACTCCTGGCGGGCCCTGGCCACCCACCTCCCGCGGATCCAGTCCATCGAGGTGCAGGTGGTGCCGTGAGCCGGTCCGTCCGCGTCCACCTTCCCGGCCACCTCCGGGAATTGGCCCGCACCGGGGCGGGGGAGGTGGAGATCCAGGTGGAGGAGCCTGCCACGGTGGCCCGGGTCCTCGACGAGGTGGAGGCTCGCTGGCCCGTCCTCAGGGGCACCGTCCGCGATCCCTTCACCGGAGAGCGTCGGGCCTACATCCGGTACTTCGCCTGCGGCGAGGACATCTCCCACGAGAGCCCGGAGGACGCCTTGCCGCAGGAGGTGGTGGAAGGTCGGGAGCCTCTCCGGGTGGTGGGGGCCATCTCCGGCGGGTAGCGCCAGCCTGCCGTCGTCCCGGCCTTCAGCCTGCGGTCGTCGTCGTACGGGGGCTCAGGATGGAGGCCACCGCCAGGTTTGCCGTCACGTTGGAGGCGGTGATGAACATGTCGGGGACCACGTCCAGGGCGATGAGGATCCCGATGCCCTCGATGGGAAGACCGAAGGCCTGGTAGAGGGGCGCCAGGACGAAGAGGCCGCCGCTGGGGATCCCCGGTGAGTAGAAGGACAGCGCCCCGAGCCCGGCGATGAGCGTCGCCGTCTCCACCACCCCCAGCTCCACCCCGAAGAGCCCGGCCACGAAGAAGGTCCCGGTGATGCGCACCAGCGGGGAGGCGTACTTGAACACCGACACCGCCGTGGGCAGGACCAGCCCGCTCACGTTCGCCGGCAGCCCCAGCGTTTCGTCGGCCTCCTCCAGGAGGACCGGAAGCGTGGCCAGGGAGGAGCGGGTGCTGAAGCCCACCGCCTGGGGTTGGGTGGCGGCCCGGGCGAACCGACCCACCGGCACGGGACTCAGCGCCCCCACCAGCGGATACAGGAGGAGCGTGCCCACCAGGACGAGCCCGCAAGCCGTGATGAGGTAGCCCGCCACCGCCCCGATGATGGACGGCCCGGTCTGGAAGGCCAGCCCCAGCGTCAGGGCGAAGATGCCCACCGGCGCCGCCGCCAGGATCCAGTCGATGATGACGAACATGGTGTCGGCCACCGCCTGGGCACCACCGACGATGCGGTCCCGGTGCTCCTCGTCGATGCCCGAGGCCGCCAGCCCGAAGAGGACGGTGAAGAGGACCAGGGGAAGGATGGCGCCCTCCGCGGCGGCGGCCGCGGGGGTGGCGGGGAGGAGGCCCACCACCCAGTCGCTGAAGGGAGGGAGGGTGACGTCGGTGGACGCCGCCCGCTCGGCGAGCTCCGGGAGCTGGACGGCGTCGGCCCCCACCAGGCGAAGGAGCGGGGGAGCCAGCAGCCCTCCCACCACCGCCGAGAGCCCCGCCAGCCCCACGAACCAGCCCAGGGTTCTGCCTCCGAGGCGCACGGCCTCCCTGGACCCGGCGGAGGTCACGCCCACCAGCAGGAGGGAGACCAGGAGGGGGATCACGGTCATCCGGATGGCGTTCACCCAGAGACCTCCCAGCGGCTCCACCCAGGAGACCAGGGTCGGGGCCCACCCCACCTGCACGGATGCCAGGACGAGCCCCAGAGCGAGGCCCGCGACGAGACCGGTGAGGACGCGGCTTGCGAGGGACATGGAGGCGAATGTGGGTGTCCGACCCCCGGGACGCGAACGCCGGAGCCCGTGGCCCACCTCCGCAGGACCCTGGCCCCCGGTCGCATCCCCCCGGCGGCCGTGCCATCTTCCATCTGGCTCGACGATACCCCCACCCCATCAGGAAGCGAGCGGCATGGCGAAGCAGTACTGGCTGATGAAGTCCGAGGAAGACGTCTACTCCATCGACGACCTGGAGGCGGACGGGTCCACCTGCTGGGAGGGCGTCCGCAACTACGAGGCCCGCAACAACATGCAGGAGATGAAGGAGGGCGACATGGTCCTCTACTACCACTCCAACGCCAAGCCGTCCGGAGTAGTGGGCCTCGCACGGGTCAGCCGGGAGGCCTACCCGGATCACTACGCCTTCGACCCGGACAGCAACTACCACCATGAGAAGTCCGACCCCGACGATCCCACCTGGTACATGGTGGACATCGAGTACGTGGATACATTCCCGGAGCGGGTACCCCTCTCCGAGGTGAAGGAGGTGGACGCGCTTCAGGAGATGGAGCTGGTGCGGCGGATGCGTCTCTCGGTGCAATCCGTGAAGCAGGACGAATTCGAGCGCATCAAGAAGATGGGCGGCCTGTAGCCCGCCCCGCCCGCTCCGGGTCAGGCTGCGCCGGCGGCCTCCGCCCTGCGTTGCGATTCACCCTCGGAGCTGTCGTGGGCCTGCCGCAGGAAGATGGTGATGGTCACCGCCACCAGGGCGTTGGCCGCCAGGACCATTCCCTGGCCCAGGATCGACCCCACCCCGATGAAGAGGTCCAGGACGAGGAAGCCGCCCTCCACCAGCAGGAAGAGGACGAAGGCGGGCACGAAGAAGCCGCCGCCGGTGCGCTCCTCCAGGAAGCGAACCAGGTAGGTCGAGACGAGGCCCAGGATCCCGAAGCCGCCCAGGTGGAGCACGGTGAAGAGGGCCATGCCCGTCAGGTTGATTCCCTCCACCTGCGCCGGGTCGGCGCCGAAGAAGAGGACGCTCCCCAGGAGGGAGGGCGTGTAGAGCGGTCGCCCCATCAGGAGATCCACCACCAGGAAGAAGAGGGCGATGACCAGGCCGCCCAGCGCAGCCGAATAGAAGGTCTCGTACGCGATGTCGCCGGCAGTGGGCGGCGCGTGCTTGGCGTGGGAGGTCATGCGGGTGCTCCTCTCGGGAAGGTGCCGGAGATCCGGCGAGGCGGTTCGCAACGTAGAATATCTGTGCCGCCGCCGCTTGTTCCGTGAGGGCCGCGAACGGGAGGGAGGTCGTGCTGGTGGGGGCGGGACACGCCCATCTCCAGGTGCTGGAAGCCTGGGCGGAGGCGAGCCCGCCGGAGCTGTCGCTCACGGTGGTGGTGGACCAGCCGGTCTCGGTCTACTCGGGCATGGTCCCAGGCGCCGTCGCCGGCGACCATCCGCTGGAGGAGGCCCTCATCCCGGTGGCTCCTCTGGTGGCGGCGGCCGGCGGGCAGCTCCGGACGAGTCCCCTCGCGGGGGTGGATCCGGTGGGGCGGCGACTCTTCCTGGCGGACGGTTCGACGGTGGAGTATCGGGTGGCCAGCCTGAATCTGGGCGTGGTGGACGGCGGAACGGACACACCGGGGGTGCCGGACCACGTGGTCTCTGCCCGGCGGGCGGACCGGCTGATGGACGCCGCCCGTGCCCACGAAGACGGCCCGATAGCGGTCGTGGGCGGTGGCGCCGCGGGCGTGGAGCTGGCGGCTGCGCTGGCAGGGCGGGGGCGTGGACCGGTGACGGTGGTGGAGGCGGGGGATCGGCTCCTTCCCGGTCGAGGGGACTCTGTCGCCGAGGCGGTCCGAGACGCGCTGGAGGCGCGGGGGGTGGAGGTGCGTCTCGGCGCGGCCGTCGCGGAGGTGCGGGCCGGGGTGGTGGACCTGTCAGACGGTAGGGAGCTCGAGGCGGGGCTGGTCGTCTGGGCGGTGGGGGCCGCACCCCCGCCCCTCCTGGCCGACACGCCGCTCCCGCTGGATGAGGACGGCTACCTCCGCGTCCGCTCCACCCTCCAGGTGGTGGGTCACCCCGACCTGTTCGCCGCCGGGAGTTGCGCCTCGGTGGAGGGGGAGAAGCTGGCGAGGGCCGGCGTCCACGCCGTGCGGCAGGGTCCGGTCCTGGCCGGGAATCTCGAGGCCCGGCTCTCCGGCGGGAGGGTGGACCCGTACCGCCCTCCGTCGGACATCCTCACCCTCCTGAACCTCGGCGACGGTACGGCGCTGGGCACCAAATGGGGCGTCTCCCTGAGTGGCCGGTGGGTGCATGCGCTGAAGAGCCGCATCGACCGGCGCTGGGTGCGTCGCTTCCGACGCTGAGGCCTGCAGGCGCCTGCGCTTGTGCCTGGTCGCGGCGGGGGCGTAGGGTGGATCCTGGTCGGTCCGTTCCCTTCGAGCCCGTTGATTCCATGCTCCGCATCGCCCTGCTGCTGGCCCTCCTCCTCCCCCTCCCGGGTGCTTCCCCGCTGGCTGCGCAGGAGGACCGGACCCTGCAGCTCCCGGGGCTGGACGCTCCGGTGGAGGTCCTGGTGGACCGGTGGGGCATCCCCCACATCTACGCCGAGACCGAGCACGACCTCTTCTTCGCCCAGGGGTGGAACGCCGCCCGGGACCGCCTCTTCCAGCTCGAGCTGTGGCGGCGGCAGGCCACCGGCACCGTGGCCGAGATCCTCGGACCCCGGGAGCTGGAGCGGGACGTCGGCACCCGGCTCTTCATGTTTCGCGGGGATCTGGAGCAGGAGCTCCGGCACTACCATCCCCGGGGCGTGGAGATCATCGGGGCGTTCGTGGAGGGGATCAACGCCTACGTGGCCACCACCGAGGCCGACCCCTCCCTCCTCCCGGTGGAGTTCGAGCTCCTGGGCATCACCCCCGGTCGGTGGACCCCGGAGGTGGTGATCTCCCGGCACCAGGGGCTTCTGGGCAACATCGGCGCCGAGCTCCAGACCGGTCGGGCGGTGGCCCGCCTCGGGCCGGAGGTGGTCCGTTCCGTAGAGAGCTTCGGCCCGGCCGAGCCCGTCCTGGAGCTGGACCCGGCGGTGGACGGCGAGGCGCTCTTCCAGGACATCCTCGGAATCTACGACGCCTTCCGTGGCTCCATCGACTTCCGGCCGGAAGACATCGTTCCGGAGCACCGGGGCAACGAGGAGGCCTTCCTGCGCCTCCGGCGGGAGGCCGAGGCCACCGGGGACCCGGATCTGGCGGAGAGCATCGGCTCCAACAACTGGGTGGTGGACGGAACGCGGTCCCAGAGTCGCTACCCCGTCATGGCCAACGACCCCCACCGGGTCCAGGCCGCCCCCTCCCTCCGGTACTGGGTCCACCTGGTGGGACCGGGCTGGAACGTCATCGGCGGCGGTGAGCCCAGCCTGCCCGGCATCTCCATCGGCCACAACGAGCACGGCGCGTGGGGCCTCACGGTCTTCCGGACCGACGGAGAGGACCTCATGGTGTACGAGACCCACCCGGACGACCCGGAGCTCTACCGCTTCCGGGGCCGGTGGGAGCGGATGAGCACCCTCACGGAAGAGATCCCCGTCCGGGGCCAGGCGCCCCAGACCGCCACCCTTCGCTACAGCCGGCACGGCCCGGTGGTCTTCCAGGACGAGGACCGCAACGCGGCCTACGCCGTCCGGGCCGCCTGGATGGAGGTGGGCGGCGCGCCCTACCTGGCATCGCTACGCATGGATCAGGCCACCACCTGGGAGGAGTTCCGGGAGGCCTGCACCTGGTCCAACATTCCCGGGGAGAACATGGTGTGGGCCGGGCGGGACGGGACCATCGGATGGCAGGCGGTGGGCATCGCCCCCATCCGGCGGGGCTTCAGCGGGTTGGTACCGGTGCCCGGGGACGGTCGCTACGAGTGGGACGGCTATCTCCCCATCCAGGCGAAGCCCCACGTGGTGAATCCGCCGGAGGGCTACTTCGCCACCGCCAACAACGAGCTCATCCCCCGGGACTACGCCTTCATGGAGGGAGTGGGCTTCGACTGGTCCGACCCCTACCGCTGGACGCGGGTGGTGGAGGTGCTGGGC
>CAKZOQ010000410.1 GCA_937136445.1 uncultured Gemmatimonadota bacterium | reverse complement strand
GAGGCGCTCACCCTCCTGGGATTCCGCGCCTTCCACGCCGAACGCGCGGCCCAGCCCTTCCTCCGCCACGACGAGGAATCGGTGCGCCACCTCACCCGGTGGCGAGCCGAGGATCGATCCGACTATCTCAGCGAGGCCCGCCGTCGCATCGAGGAGCTCGAGCGGATGCTTCTGGCGGACATGGAGGAACCGGACCTCGACCGGGACCTGGGCTGGGATCCGGAGGCGCTCCGGGAGGAGTACGGGGACCGGGGATGAGGCCGCAGGGGGTCTCTCCCCGCGTAACGAACGGGTGGTCTTCGACGCCCGGAACTTCCCCTACCACCCGGTGTGCGTGTACCTATACAGACCCGATGCGCCGGCCCGAGACGCCGGCCGCCGACATCCCGAAACTGGAGGACTTCCGATTTCCGTCTCCGATCCCCGCGTAAACGACCAGATCCGCATCAGCCCCGTTCGCCTCATCGACGACGAAGGGGAACAGGTGGGTGTGGTCTCGCTGACCAAGGCGCGTGAAGCGGCTGAAGAGAAGGAGCTCGACCTCGTGGAGGTTGCGCCCCAGGCCCGCCCGCCGGTGGTCAAGCTCATGGACTGGGGGAAGTACCGCTACGAGCAGCAGAAGAAGGCTCGCGAGGCGAAGAAGAACCAGCATCAGACCGAGGTGAAGGAGGTCCAGCTCCGCCCCCGCACCGACGATCACGACTTCAACACCAAGTTGAAGCGGGCTCGACGGTTCCTGGGGGAGGGCAACGTGGTCCGGGTCGTCCTTCGCTTCCGTGGTCGAGAGCTGCGGCGCCCCGAGGTGGGCCACGCCCAGCTCGACAAGATGCTGGAGGCTACCGAAGACATCGCCCGCGTGGAGCACCGCTCGCGCAACATCGAGGGCCGCCGACTCATCGCCATCCTCGAGCCCATCTCCCAGGGCTGAGTACCCTCGGGGAGCCTACCGGGCTTCCCGTGTGAACCACTCCAGCCGCCGCCGAGGCTTCGGCGGCGTCGGGCTGGAGCCCGCCCGCCATGTGAGGTAGGCCGGGATCTCTGACCGTCCCACGGGCCGGGTCTCGCACGCCAATGCGAGATCCGGCCCGTCGTGCATTCCGGCGATGCGAGGATGTATACCTTGCCGACTCAGGGGTCGGGTCGTATACCTAAGCGAACAAGGTGTAGGCCGCCTTCCCCCCCCACCGCCCAGGCGAATCCATGAGCGGCAGCGACCTCTTCACTGGCACCCTCGACCTTCTCGCCCTGCGGACTCTCCGCGCGGAGCCCCTCCACGGCTACGGGGTGGGGAAGGCCCTCCGGAGGGCCAGCTCCGGTGTGCTGGACGTGGAGGAGGGGGCCCTCTACCCGGCCCTTCATCGGCTGGAGGGCCGGGGGTTGCTGGAGGCAGCCTGGGGCATCACGGACACCGGGCGTCGGGCCAAGTTCTACCGGCTCACAGACGAGGGCCTCCGCTACCTGGAGGCGGAATCCTCCCGGTGGGCCGAGTTCGCCGGAGCGGTGGACGCCGTGCTGGGTGGGGCCGGGGGATGAAGGAGCGCTGGCCTTTTCGTCGGAGGCTTCCCCCGGGTCGGCCGGGCGACGAGGACGACCAGATCCGCGCGGAGATCGAACACTACCTGGAGCTCCGCACGGAGGAGCTCATGGCCGAGGGGCGGTCCTTGGAGGAGGCGCGGGCCGAGGCCGAGCGGCGGTTCGGGGATCCGGAGGCGGTGGCGCGGCGCATGGGGCGCCGGGCGCGAAACCAGGGGACGAGGAGGAGGACGATGGGACGGATCTGGCAGGATGTGCGCTACGCCTTCCGGGGGTTCCGACGGAGCCCTGGCTTTGCCGCGGTGGCGGTCCTGACGCTGGCCGTGGCGCTGGCGGGCAACTCCGCCCTCTTCAGCGTGCTGGACGAAGCGGTCCTTCAGGCCCTCCCCTTCCCCGACCACGACCGACTGGTCTTCGTCCGTGGCTACCACGACACGGACGGGCAGCGCGCCTATCGGATGGCCTCCATCCCCGAGTTCATGGACTGGCGGGCCGGGGGCCGGAGCTTCACGCGGATGGCCGCCGTGGACGGTACCAGCGTGACCCTCGGCGGCGCCGACCGGCCAGAGCGCCTCCAGGCCGAGGCGGTGAGCGGCGACTACTTCGAACTCCTGGGGGCGGACGCCGCGCTGGGTCGCACCTTCACCCCACCAGAAGCGGAGACGCCCGACGCGGCCTCCCTGGTGGTCCTCTCCCACGACCTCTGGCAGCGGCGCTTCGCCGGGGACGGCCAGGTGCTGGGTCGGACGGTACAGGTGGATGGGGTGGCCCACTCGGTCCTGGGCGTCATGCCGCCCGATTTCCAACCCGTGGGACTGAACGACGTCGACCTCTGGCTCCCTCTGGCCGCCTACGGAGCGGGGGCCTTCGAGGCCCGCGGCGGTCGGTTCCTCCCCGTGGTGGCGCAGCTGGCCCCCGGCTTCACCGTCGAGGAGGCCCAGGCCGACCTGGACGCCATCGCCCGGGACCTCCAGACTACCTACCCGGCGGCCCACGAGGACCGGTGGGGTGAGGTGATCCCCTTCCGCGAGGGCTACCTGGGCACCACCGGCGACCTCCTCTGGGTCCTCTTCGGGGCGGGGGTCCTGCTCCTGCTCATCGCCGCGGCCAACGTCGCCAACCTGCTCTTGGTGCGGGCGCATCGCCGGACCCGGGAGATCACGGTCCGCAGGGCGCTGGGGGCCGGAGGAGGACGGGTGGCCTCCCAGCTCATGGTCGAGAGCCTCGTCCTGGCGGCGCTCGGGGGTCTGGTGGGGCTGATCCTCGCTGCCTGGGGGCTCTCTGCGCTTCTCCCGCTGGTCCCGGACGGCGTCCTTCCGGCCTACGTGGACCCGGGCATCAGCGGGCGGGTCTTCCTGGGAACCCTGACGATCCTGGCGGTGGTGGGGGTGACGGCGGGGCTCCTCCCGGCCTGGTCGAGCGCTCGACGGAATCTGGCCTCCACCCTCCGGGCGGGCGGGCGGGGGAGTACGGCAGGCGGCCGACGGACCCAGCAGGCCTTCGTGGTGGCACAGGTGGCGCTGGCCATCCTGGTCCTGGTGGGTGCGGGCCTTCTCACGCGGAGTTTCCGGGCGCAGCTCGCCGTGGATCCCGGGCTGGAGATGGATGGCATCCAGGTCTTCCGGGTGCAGCCGCCGGCGGAGCGCTACCCTGACGGAGCGTCGCTGCGGGACTTTGCCTCCGGCGCGCTGGAGGCGATGGGCTCGGTGCCTGGGGTGGAGCAGGTGACGGCCTCGTCGGACTTCCCCTTCCGGGGCCGTTCCAGCGGGAGCTACATCGTCCGGCCGGAGGCTCCGGAGGAGCTGATCCGCTACCACCGCCACAGCGTCTCCCCCGGGTACTTCGAGACGCTGGGGGTGGAGCTCCTGGCAGGTCGCACCTTCACCGCGGCGGACGACGAGACGGCGCGGGGGGTGGCGGTGGTGACGGAGGCCATGGTGCGCCGGGTCTTCCCCGAGCTGCCCCAGGTGGCCTCGGCGGTGGGTCGCTCCATCTTCATCGGCCCGCCCGGGGACCCGGAGAACCAGGCGGAGATCGTGGGTGTGGTGGAGAACGTCCGCTACCGGAACCTCACCCAGGACATGATGGCGACCCCCAACAGCCCCGACGTCTTCTTCTCCCTCCGCCAGGTGCCGACGCGGACCCACGAGGTCTCCTTCCGCACCCGAAGGGACCCCGCGGAGGTCTTCGCGGCGGTGCGGGAGGCGCTGGCCACGGTGGACCCGGAGGTGCCC
>CAKZOQ010000409.1 GCA_937136445.1 uncultured Gemmatimonadota bacterium | reverse complement strand
GTCGTCCTCCAGGACGCAGGGCCCCGCGATGAGGGTGAAGTCCTCGAACACCCGTCTAGACCCCTGTCCGTGTGGCGGAGGTGGCCGCTTCGTCGGCGTCCACCACCGGGGGCGTTCCGTTCTCTCCTGCCTGCGAACGGGAGGCCTCGGCCTCCATCCCCCGAGCGTCGTTCGACGCCTCCGCGCGCTCCACTCCCCGGGCGTGGGCTGCAGCGGCCTCCACGAAGGAGGCGAAGAGGGGGTGGGGCTTGAGGGGACGGCTCTTCAGCTCGGGGTGGAACTGGCCCGCCACGAACCAGGGGTGTTCGGTGACCTCCACCATCTCCACCAGGCCCCCGTCCGGCGACGTGCCGGAGATGGTGAGGCCGTGCTCCTCCAACAGCTCCCGATAGTGGTTGTTCACCTCGAAGCGGTGCCGATGGCGCTCGCTGACCTCTTCGACCCCGTAGATGGCCCGGGAGCGCGTGCCTTCGCGGAGGGCGCAGGGGTAGGCACCGAGCCGCATGGTTCCGCCCTTGGTGGTGACCTGGAGCTGCGAATCCAGGAGGCAAATCACCGGATCCGCGGAGTCCTCGGCGAACTCCGAGGAGTGGGAATCCTCAAGACCGCACACGTTCCGGGCGTACTCGATGACGGCGCACTGGAGCCCCAGGCAGATCCCGAAGAAGGGGAGCCCGTTCTCCCGAGCCCATCGGATGGCCTCCAGCATCCCCTCCACTCCGCGGGGCCCGAAGCCCCCGGGGATGAGGAGTCCGTTGAAGCGTTCCAGGATGGAGACGCCCTCCCCCTCGGAGAACTGCTCCGAGGAGAGCCATTCGATCTCCACCCCTACGTCGTTGGCGATGCCCCCGTGGGTGAGGGCCTCCTGGATGGACTTGTAGGAGTCCACCAGCGCCGTGTACTTCCCCACCACCGCGATGCGTACCGACCCCGACCCAGGCTCCTTCACCGTGTTCACCATCCGGACCCAGGCGTCCATGTCCGGCTCCGGCAACTCCATGTCCAGGCGGTCGATGACCACCTCGTCCAGACGTTGGCTCTGGAGCTGGAGCGGGACCTCGTAGATGGTCTCGACGTCCCGTGCCTCGATGACGCCATCCAGATCCACATTGGTGAAGAGGGCGATCTTGCGCCGGATCTCTTCGGAGAGGGGATGCTCCGTTCGGCAGACGAGCACGTGGGGCTGGATGCCGATCTCCATGAGTTCGCGCACCGAGTGCTGCGTCGGCTTGGTCTTGAGCTCCCCGGCGGCGGCGATGTACGGCACCAGCGTCAGGTGCACGACGATGGCGTTCTCCTTCCCCACATCCACGCGGAACTGCCGGATGGCCTCCAGGAAGGGGAGGGACTCGATGTCCCCCACCGTCCCGCCGATCTCGGTGATGACCACGTCGTGGTCGGGGGCGAGACGCCGAATGGCGGATTTGATCTCGTCGGTGATGTGGGGGATGACCTGGACCGTGGAGCCCAGGTAGTCCCCCCGTCGCTCCTTGGAGATGACGCTCTGGTAGACGCGCCCGGTGGTGATGTTGTTGCTCTGGGAGAGCGACTCGTCGATGAAGCGCTCGTAGTGCCCCAGATCCAGATCCGTCTCGGCGCCGTCGTCGGTGACGAAGACCTCCCCGTGCTGGAAGGGGGAGAGCGTCCCGGGATCCACATTGATGTAGGGATCGAACTTCTGGAGGGTCACCCGCAGCCCGCGGGCCTTCAGCAGACGGCCCAGAGAGGCGGCGGCGATCCCCTTCCCCAGCGAGGACACCACCCCGCCGGTGACGAAGATGTACTTGGTCGGGCGCTTCTCGGTCTCACTCATGTCGTCGGTCGTACGAGGGTCGTCTCATTCGTCGGTGCCTCGGCTCCCAGCTCGCTCAGCTTCTCCTCCATCCGCACGGCGTCCGCCGGCGTGTCCACCCCGGGATCCGCAGCCCCCACCACCGCCACGCCCATGCGGAGTCCGGCCTCCAGCGGCCGCAGTTGCTCCAGCTTCTCCAGCGTCTCCAGCGGTGACGGCGCACGCGCCACCCAGTTCTCCAGGGCCCCTCGGCGGAAGGCGTAGATGCCGATGTGTCGCAGAAAGGGCTCCCGTTCCAGGTCCTCGGGCTCGGGCTTCTCGTCCCGCACGTACGGGATCCGTGCCCGACTGAAGTACAGCGCACGGCCGTCGGCGGCCCGGGCCACCTTCACCACCGACGGATCCTTCCGGGCCTCGTCGGTGAGGATCGGTGTGGCACAGGTCCCCAGCTCCCAGCCACCGCTTCGCACCAGATCCACCGCCGCGCGGAGGTGGTTCTCCTTCAGGAGCGGCTCATCTCCCTGGATGTTGGCCACCACCTCGTAGTCCCGGTATCGGGGACGCGCCGCGACCTCCGCGACCCGGTCCGTGCCCGAAGGGTGGTCCGGGGAGGTCATCTCCACCGGTGCCCCCAACCGTCGGCAGACCTCGGCCACCCGCTCCGAATCCGTGGCCACAACCACGTGATCCAGGACGGACATGTCCTGGACGCGGCGCCACACCCACTCGATGAGGGGCCGCCCCAGAAGGGGGTAGAGGGGCTTGTCGGGGAGGCGGGTAGAGGCAAGCCGGGCCGGCACGATCCCCAGGACGGGGGTGCTCACGGCCGCCTCGGACGGTCGGATCGGGGCGCGTCGTATGCAAAAGTCACGCCAGGAAAGCTACCGAGCGCCGGGGGAGGGGGTCAACCGGCGCACCGGGACGGGACGAGCCGTCCGGGCCGCTCACAGCCGCAGGAAGTTCGCCAGCAGCGTCTTCCCGTGCTCGCTGAACAGGGACTCGGGGTGGAACTGGACGCCCCAGAGGGGCAGCTCGCGATGGCTCATGGCCTGAACCTCCCCGGCGTCGGCTTCGTCGGTGCTCCAGGCCAGCGGCACGAGGTCGTCGGGGAGCGCCGCATCGTCGGTGACCAACGAGTGATACCGGGTGACGGTGACGGGCGACGGGATGCCCTCGAAGAGCGGGCCGCCGTCGTGACGTACCTCGCCGGTCTTGCCGTGCATGAGCCGACGGGCCCGTACGGTGCGGCCCCCGAAGGCCTCTCCCAGCGCCTGATGGCCGAGGCAGACGCCCAGCATGGGGACCCCGGCCACACCCAGGACCCGGAATGCCTCCACACTCACTCCTGCCTCTCGCGGGGTGCAGGGGCCGGGGGACACCACCACCCGGTCCGGCTCCATGGCCTGCAACTCCTCGACCGTGTGCTCGTCGTTGCGCCCCACCACAGGGTCCTCTCCCACATCGCCCAGGAACTGGACCAGATTGAAGGTGAAGGAATCGTAGTTGTCGAGGACGAGGAGCATGGCGGTGTCGTCGGAGGTGCCGCGGGATTCCGGGCGCCGAGGGGACCGGGTGGCGGAAGGCCGTCTGCCGTCGCGGGAATCTAGCCCGGATGCCATGGCGGGTCGAAGGGCGACACGGACCGAAGGAGAACGCACCCTCCCGCGTAGACCTGTTACCTTCCGCTGTCCCGCCCGTGTCCCAGGAGTTCCGGTGTATACCCGCTGTCTCGTCTGCTCCACCCCCTTCCAGGCCAACGAGTCGCTGGAGTACCTCACCCACGGTCGGCGCGTGGCCTTCGATCCCCAACGGGGTCGGCTCTGGATCGTCTGTCCGTCGTGCAAGCGGTGGTCCCTGGCGCCGCTGGGGGATCGGTGGGAGGCGCTGGAAGAGCTGGAGAAGCTCACCGTCGACGAGGCGTCCCTCCTCTCCCAGACCGACAACATCGCGCTCCTGCGCGCCCGGAAGCTGGAGATCGTCCGGGTGGGGCGGGCCCGGCTGAGCGAAGAGGCCTGGTGGCGCTACGGCCGGGAGCTCCGGTCCCGGCGAGAGAGCTACAAGAAGCTCTCCCTGGCGGGGACGGCGGCGGCGGGCGCCGTGGCGGTGGGGGGCTGGGCCACCGGCGGGAT
>CAKZOQ010000408.1 GCA_937136445.1 uncultured Gemmatimonadota bacterium | reverse complement strand
CGAAGCTGGGGTACGGCACCGCCGCCGAGGTCTGGGCCGCCCGCACCCCCATGGCGTGGGTCAGCCGGGGGGACTTCCGCGAGACCGAGCCGCTGCGCCGCTGGGCCGAGTCCGAGCTGGCGGGGTTCGAGATCGCCGGCGACAGCTTCGCCGACGGAGACTGGATCGATCAGCTCCCCGAGCTGGTGGCCCTCACCCACGAGCGGGATGACGCCCCCGGGGGCGCCGACGATCCTGACCTGCGGGTGGAGACGCCGGGGCACATGGCGGCTCGCCACCTCGAGGACCTGGCGGAGGACCTCACGAGCTGACGTCGTCCTCTGGGCGGAGCTTCTCGGGGCTCAGACGCTCCCCGGCGTCCAGGAGCTCCCGGACGCGCTGGAAGACCCGTCGATCCTCCGTCGTCCGGTCCTGGGAGCGCTTCCGCTGGGAGGCGCGCGGCAGGTTCATGCGCCGGTTGCCGGCCAGCCGTTCCTGGTGACGTCCCAGGAAGGCCCAGTAGAGGCGGGTGACGGGGCAGGTGTCGCCGGGGTCGAAGACGCACGAGCCGCAGTAGTCCGACATCCGGTCGATGTAGTTGGCGCCGGAGACGTAGGGCTTGGTGGTCATGAGGGGCCCGGTCCCGAAGGTGCCCATGGCCAGGACGTTGGGCTCCACCACCCAGTCGTAGGCGTCCACGAAGGCCACCCAGAACCAGTCGGTGAGCTCCCGCGGGTCGACGTCCAGGAGGGTGGCCAGGTTGGAGAGGACCATGAGGCGCGGGATGTGGTGGGTCCAGCCGTGCTCCATCACCTCGCCCACCACCGTGTCCAGGCAGTGAAGTCCTGATTCGGCTCCCCACCACGCTGGCGGGAGCGGGGCCTCGGCGTCCAGCGCCGAGGGGCAGGCACCGCCGTAGCCCTCCGCACTCTCGTCCCGGGTCCAAGGGCTGTCGCGCCAGCGGCCGAATCCGCCGTCGCCCGGGGCCTCCGCCGTCTCCACCTCCTCCAGCGAACGGAAGCCGTTGGTGGCCTCGTGCACGTGTCGAACGAACTCCCGCCATCCGATGACCTGGCGCAGGAAGCCCTCCTTGCTGGGGAGGGGAAGCTCCATGGCCGCCACCTCGTCCACCACCCGAGCGGGAAGGAGGCGGTGGAGGTTCATCAAGGGAGAGACGCGGGTGTGGAAGAGCCCCCGGGACCGCACGGACATGGCGTCCTCGTAGGGCCCGAAGTGCTGCATGCACTCCTCCTTCGCCCACGCCCAAAGCGCCTCCACGTCCTCCTGGGTGGCGGGAAGCGCCTCCAGGCGCACCGAACCCGGGTGGTGCCCGTACCGATCCTCCACCAGCTCCACCACCTCCCGGGTGATCTCGTCGGGCTCCGTCGCGGGCGCCTCGGGGGCCGGCGGCTCGCCGGGCCAGAACTCACGGTTGTCGGCGTCGTGGGAATACTTCCCGCCCGCCGGGGAGCCGTCCTCCATCAGGAGCCCGGTGCGTTGGCGGACGGCACGGTAGAAGGCGTCTTGCCGCCAGGGGCCCTCGGGCTCGCCGGCGGCCTCGAAGTCCTCGGCGGTGGTGAGCCAGCCGGGGTGGGGCGACCAGGTGAGGAGTTCCTCCTCCTCCAGGGGGCGGAGGGTGTGGCGAAGCTCCCATTCGGCGGGCTTCATGCCAAGCAGCCCACCCGCCGCCTCCGCGACGGGGGCGAGCTGCGTGGCGTAGTCCTCCTGCCCGGTGAGGTAGCGCACCGGGACGCCGGCCCGGGCCGCCTCCAGGGCGAAGTGGCGCTGGTTGGCCAGGAGGAGGGCGAGCTTCTGCTGGTGGTAGGGGCGGAGGGAAGGCTTCCAGGCGCTCTCCACCAGGACCACGCCCACGGAACCCGCCTCCGACTCCGCCACCGGCCCGAGCTCCAGCGAGAGCTGATCGTAGAGGTGCAGCACCCAGTGCTCCGGTCCGCTCCCTGCCGCGTGCTCCTCCAACGCCTGGTCCAGCGCCTCCCGGAAGCGCTGCACTACCAGCCTTCGGTGCCGGGGGCGCCCTTGATGGGCCCGTGGATCTCCGGGGTCACCCAGCCGCCGTAGAAGCCGCCGGGCTGGGGCTCGGCCTCGTCGCCGTCCACCGTGCAGGCGTCCATCCTGGAGACATAGAAGGCCAGATGGCCCTTCAGCGCCTGGAAGCGTGGGGTGGGATCCGGATAGCTCCAGGCGGCGCGCTCGGCCCGGCGTCCGTCCACCTCCACCGTCCAGTAGGCCGCCCGGCCCTTCCATTCGCAGAAGCTGCCCCCGGGGGCGTGGGTGAGGAGCTCCGTCCGAACGTCCTCCGGCGGCAGGTAGTAGACCGGGGCTCCGAAGGTCTCGCAGACCCGGAGGGCCCGGGTGCTCCGCGCCACCGCCTCACCGGCGAAGACCACCTGGATGTCCCAGGGCACCCGCTCCAGCAGGGGCGGGCGGGGGTAGTCGTCCACCGACTCCTGGGGGCGGGAGGTGGGATCGTCGGGGTCCGGTCGGGTTCGTTCGGGAACGGAGATCACGGGTACAGGCGCCGGGTGTTCCAGACGTCGCCTCGGGCGGGTCCGCCGTCCGGGCCGCCGGCGGCCCGGTGGTCCCGGCGGCGGAAGACCAGGCGGTCGTGAAGGCGGCTGGCCTGACCCTGCCAGAACTCCATCGCCTCCGGGCGGAGCCGGTACCCGCCCCAGAAGGGGGGACGGGGGACCTCGTCGTCGCCGAAGCGCTGCTCGACCTCCGCCACCCGTTCTTCCAGCTCTTCCCGGCGCTCCAGCGGCCGACTCTGGCGGGAGGCCCAGGCGCCGAGCCGGCTTCCCCGGGGCCGGGAGTGGAAGTAGGCGAGGCTCTTCTCCTCGGAGATCCGCTCCACCGGACCCGAAATCCGGACCTGCCGCTCCAGCGCCGGCCAGTGGAAGCAGAGGGAGGCGCGGGGGTTCTCGGCCAGCTCCTTGGCCTTCCGGCTCTCGTAGTTGGTGAAGAAGACGAATCCGCCTTCGTCCAGGTCCTTCAGGAGGACCATCCGGACCGACGGGTC
>CAKZOQ010000407.1 GCA_937136445.1 uncultured Gemmatimonadota bacterium | reverse complement strand
CGCCTCCTCTCGGTGAACGGCAACAAGTCCGCCGACGACTTCCACATCGAGCTGGGCCGGGTCATGTGGGAGCACTGTGGCATGGAGCGGACCGCCTCCGGCCTCCGGGAGGCGCTGCAGAAGATCCCCGACATCCGGGAGCGCTTCTGGAAGGAAGTGTCGGTCCCTGGCTCCGGGAGCAGCCTCAACCAGTCGCTGGAGAAGGCCGGTCGCGTCGCCGACTTCCTGGAGTTCGCCGAGATCATGTGCTGGGACGCCCTCACCCGGGACGAGTCCTGCGGGGCCCACTACCGGCCCGAGCACGTCACCGACGAGGGCGAGGCCAAGCGCGACGACGAGAACTTCGCCCACTCCGCCGTCTGGGAGTTCACGGGCGTGGGCGAGGAGCCGGCCCGTCACACCGAGCCCCTGACCTTCGATCACGTGCCCCTCTCCCAGAGGAGCTACAAGTAAGATGAACCTGAAGCTCACCGTCTGGCGTCAGTCCGGCCCCGGTACGCAGGGCCGCTTCGAGACCTACCAGGCCACGGACATCAGTGAGCATGCCTCCTTCCTGGAGATGCTCGACGTGGTGAACACCGAGCTCACCCGGGAGGGCGAGGAGCCCATCGCCTTCGAGCACGACTGCCGGGAAGGCATCTGCGGAAGCTGCGGCATGATGATCAACGGGGTGCCCCACGGCCCCTCGAGCCGTGTCTCCGTCTGCCAGCTCCACATGCGCGAGTTCCGCGACGGCGAGGAGATCCTCATCGAGCCCTGGCGGGCGTCGGCCTTCCCGGTGCTGAAGGACCTGGTGGTGGACCGCGGCGCCTTCGATCGGATCATCGACGCCGGAGGTTTCATCTCCGTACGGACGGGAAGTGCACCGGACGCCAACGCGCTGGCCATCGAGAAGGACCTGGCGGATCACGTCATGGATGCCGCTACCTGCATCGGCTGCGGCGCCTGCGTGGCGGCCTGCCCCAACGCCTCGGCCATGCTCTTCACCTCCGCCAAGGTGGAGCACCTGAACAAGCTCCCCCAGGGACAGCCGGAGCGAGACGCCCGGGCCCTGGACATGGTGGCCCAGCACGATGCCGAGGGATTCGGCAACTGCACCAACCACGGGGCCTGCCAGACGGCCTGTCCCAAGGGAATCAGCGTGGACTTCATCGCCGATCTCAACCGGGATCTGATGAAGGCGACCTGGGCGGAAGCGGGTCGGGAGGCGCGCGTCGGCGACTGAGCCGACGGGGTGGCAGACCCCCGTCGCGGCTCACGGCATGGACGTTCCCGGCGCGTCGAAGGTCCCCTCCGGCAGCTCCGGGTTCCACTCCAGGGCGCCGGTGCGGAGGATCTTCCAGACGCCACCCTCACCTTCGTCTTCGTAGTGGACCCGGGCGCCGACGTAGACGTAGTCGCCCACCTGCTGGACGTCCTGGAAGGAGAGGACGTTCCAGTTCTCACTGTTCTCCTCGCGATAGGCGAGGCGGGTGGGCCAGGTGCGCCCCTCCTCGAACCAGTAGCGCCACTGGTCCCCGTCGTGGAGCCCGACGCCCTCGCCGAAGCTGACCCCCACCAGCTCCATCCCCTGGTCCTCCCCCACATAGTGCAGGTTGACCCCGGGGTCGCGGAGCTTGTAGGGGAGTCCCATCCAGTAGTGCACGTCGCCGGACACGTAGGCGGTCTCGTCCCAGTCCTTGTCCCCCGGCGCCAGCGGCTCGCCGTTCATGGTGGCCCGGACGGTGTCGCCGTCCCAGGTCTGCACGATGAAGTCGTTGCCCTCCCAGCGCTCGATGCGGGTGAGGTTGCCCTGCGAGGTCTTGGCCAGGGTGACGTAGCGGGGACGCGCCCGTCGCAGCCGGCCCGTGTCCGCCTCGTAGAGCTCGGTGGTGAGGGTGTAGCGCGCCGTCCGTAGCTCGGAGAAGGCCTCCCGACCGCCCACGGCCTCGATCCAGCGGTCCACGAGCTGGTCCGCCCGGGCATCGTCCTCCGCCTCCTGAGCGACGGGCGAGGGGGAGCTCCGTCCCTGGAGGAACG
>CAKZOQ010000406.1 GCA_937136445.1 uncultured Gemmatimonadota bacterium | reverse complement strand
AACCGACCGGCCACGGGAGATGTGGGTCGAGGTCTGGGTACGGTTCGACGACCAGTGGCGTATCCGCGGCGATCACAAGACGTTGTTCCTCCTCGAGGGCAACAACCCGGCAGGCGGCAACCGGTGGGAGATCAAGGCCGGCCTCTGGGGCAACACCATCCGCGGGCAGATCCAGAACGGAGCCGAGCACGAGGAGACCGGGTGCCTGCCGCCCGTCGGTGAGGACGCAACCTGCAGCGCGGCGAACCGACCCAACCTCCCGAGCTTCCTCTGGGACGGCCAGTGGCATCGTCTCCGGTGGCATGTGGAGATGAGTAGCAGTCCCAACGCCCAGGACGGCACCCTCGAGGCGTGGCTGGACGGCCAGAAGTTCCTCGAGTCCCGGGGGGTCGACACCAACTCGACCGCTGGTTCCTTCTTCCGGTACATGGCTCTGGGTCGCAATGGAGACCCGGTCGACGCAGCTTCGATCTACTGGGGAGCCGTGACGATCCATACGTCGTCGCCGGGTTGGTAGGGAGCGACCGACGCTTCCTCACCCCTCCCGAGGGGACGGGATGACGAGGCTGCCCCATCTCCCTTCGGGGGGGTGGGGCAGTCTTCCATCCGCCCCCGTCGCGACCGATATTCCTTCCTCGGCGAGCAGCGCGCTCGCCCTGCCGCGACAGGCATTGCCTGTTCCGCGAGGCCTTCCCTTCGTTTCACGCCCCCACGACATGCCTCGTCGCCGTCTCTTGCTCGTGTCTCAGCATATGGGCATCGGGGGCCTGGAGCGGGTGATCGCCACCATCGCCCGCACACTGGACCCGGAGCTGTTCTCACCCCGCGTGGTGTGCCTCCGGTACAAGGGTGATTTCGGAGAGGCGCTGGAGGACGAGGGAGTTCCGGTGGAGGTCCTTCCCCGGCAGGAGGGGAAGGCCGACTACTTCGCCTTCCGACATCTGGCCGACGTCATCCGGCGCGAATCCATCGACGTGATCCACACCCACAACACCGACGCCTTCATCACCGGGGGACTGGGTCGGATCCTGGCGCGTCGGCGCACCGTCCACGTGCACACCGATCATGCTCGTTCCTTTCCCGACCGCTTCCGCTACTACGTGGCCGAACACGTCCTGGCGCGACTGGCGTACCGGGTCGTCGGGGTATCGGACCACACGACGGACAACCTCGCACGGTACGAGTGGATTCCGCGCCGCAAGCTCGTCACCATACCCAACGGGATCGATCCCTCCCCCTTCGACGCTCCGGCCCCCCGAGCCGAGTTGCGCGCGCGACTGGGCGTCCCACCGGATGCGCCGCTCATGGGCCTGGGTGCCCGCATCACAGACCAAAAAGGGGTGGATGTTCTCCTGCACGCCATGCCCCGGGTCCTGGAGGCGGTTCCGGACGCACGACTCGCGGTGGTGGGAGAGGGGCCGGACCGACCCGACCTGGAGCGTCTCTCGGCCTCCCTCGGTCTCACCGACTCCGTGCACTTCCTCGGGGCTCGGACGGATTTCGTGGAGCTGGTCCCCGCCCTCGACATCTACGCGCTCCCGTCCCGGTGGGAAGGTCTGCCCATGGTGATCCTGGAGGCGATGGCCGCTCGGCTGGCCATCGTGGCCACCGACGTGGGTGGGGTGGCGAACGCCGTCCGACACGAATCCACGGGGCTTCTGGTACCGTCCGAAGACCCCGTGCGTCTGGCCGACGAACTGATCCGCGCCCTTCGCGATCCGGAGCTGCGACGGAGGCTGGGGGGGGAGGCGCGCCGGGTCTTCGACGAGGAATACAGCGCGGACGTCATGACGCGGCGCTACGAGGCGCTCTACCTGCGTCGCGGGCTGCCCGACTCGGCGTCGCCGGCTCGGGCGTAGCGGGCCATGACCTCACCCAGCGAAGCCTCCCGAGCCTCGGCGGAGTCCCTGGATCCAGGCGACCGGCCTACGGTCAGCGTCGTGATCCCGGCCTACAACGCCGAGGGGTTCATCGCCGAGACCCTCGATTCCGTCCTGGCCCAGACCTTCCAGGACTACGAGGTCGTGGTGGTGGACGACGGATCGGTCGACGACACCCGTGGAGTCGTCGAGTCCTACGACGAGCCCCGGTTTCGATACATCCGTCAGGAGAATGGGGGGGCGTCCCGGGCGCGCAACCGAGGCATCGCGTCGTCGTCGGGGGAGTTCATCGCGTTCCTGGATTCCGACGACCTCTGGGTCCCCGAGAAGCTGGAGCGTCAGGTGGAGGCATTCCGCGAGAACCCTTCGCTGGGGCTCGTATCCACGCTGCACGACGCGCATTCGCCGGAGACCGGCGAACAGGAGATGAGTGGCCTGCGGAAGCGGGAGCGGCTCTTTTCAGGACCCAGCGTAGTCCACAACATCGTAGCGTGGAGTGGTCTGGCCACCCCCACCGTCATGGTGCCCCGTTGGGTGCTCGACGAGGTCGGCGTCTTCGATCCGGAGCTCCGAAGCGGAGAAGACGACAACCTGTGGGTACGCATCACGGCGCGGCACCCAGCCGAGCTCGTCGACGAGGTTCTGGTCCACTGCCGCCTGCG
>CAKZOQ010000405.1 GCA_937136445.1 uncultured Gemmatimonadota bacterium | reverse complement strand
GAGGGGTGGACCAGGAGCTCTTCCGGACCCTTCGCCTGGATCTCGGCGTGCGGGCGTCGGCGCCGGTGGTGGAGGGGATCGTCTCCAGCGACGCGCTTCCGGGTCGGGCGTTGCGGGTGCTGGGTGTCGACGTCTTCAGCGAGGGTCCCTTCCGGCCCTACCTGGCCGGCGGAGGGCCGGGGGTGGCCGTGGGTCCGCTCCTCACCGTGGACGGCGGCGTGGTGCTGGCGGGACCGACCGCCGCCGAGGCCGGGGTCGCCCCTGGAGACACCCTCTCCGTTCTCGTGGACGGCCGAACCCGCGCACTGCCGGTGGTGGGACTCCTGGAACCGGAGGGGGAGCTGGCCCGCGCCGGCCTCCGCGACCTGCTGGTCATGGACGTGGCGTCGGCCCAGTCGGTGCTGGGCATGGACGGTCTCCTCACCCGCATCGACCTGCGTCTGGTCGAGCCGCCGGGAAGCTCCGGGGAGGAGGGGGTGGAGGCGACCCGCGCCGCGGTGGAGGCGGTCCTGCCCCCCGGAGTCCGGCTGGAGACGGCGGGGACCCGGACCCAGACCCTGTCCCAGATGATTGCGGCCTTCGACCTGAACCTCACCGCGTTGTCGCTCCTGGCGCTGGTCTTCGGGATGTTTCTGATCTACAACGCCATGACCTTCAGCGTGGTGCGCCGCCGGGAGCTCCTGGGAAGTCTCCGGGCGCTGGGCGTGACCCGACGGGAGGTCCTGGGCACGGTGCTGCGGGAGGCGGCGTGGATCGGGGCTGCCGGTGCCGCGCTGGGGGTGGGGCTGGGCGTCCTCCTGGGTCGGGGACTGGTGCGCATGGTCACCCGCACCATCAACGACCTCTACTTCGTGCTCTCCGTGGAGGGGCTCACCCTCCCGCCTGAGGTCCTCCTCAAGGGCGCGGGGCTGGGCATCGGCGCCACCGTCCTGGCGGCTCTTCCGCCGGCGCTGGAGGCGGCGTCCTCCGCGCCTCGACTGGCCCAGATGCGCTCCGTGGCCGAGGACCGGACCCGCAGGGCCGTGCCTCGAGCGGCGGCGGTGGGCGCTCTCCTCGGGGCGCTGGGCGGCGGGCTCCTCCTCGTACCCACGCGGAGCCTGCTGGTGAGCTTTACCGCCCTCTTCATGGTGATCCTCGGGATGGCGCTCCTGACCCCCCTGGCCACCGTGGTCCTGGTGGGCCTGGCCCGCCCCCCTCTGAAGCGGGTCTTCGGGATCCTCGGGGCCATGGCCGCCCGAGGCGTGGTCACGGCCCTTTCCCGTACCGCTCCAGCCATCGCCGCGCTGGTGGTGGCGGTCTCCGTGACGGTGGGGCTCGGGGTCATGATCCAGAGCTTCCGCGGGACGCTCATCCAGTGGCTGGACGGCACCCTCCAGGCCGACGTCTACGTCTCCCTCCCCGCCGTCCAGGCCTCCCGCCCGTCGGGGACCATGCCGCCGGAGCTGGTGGACACCCTGGTGGGCCATCCGGAGCTGGCTGGGGTGAGCACCTACCGAGGAACGCAGATCGACACGGACCGGGGTCCGGTGCGGCTGGTGGCGCTGGAGCTGGACCCCCGGGGCGAGGACGCCTTCCAGTTCCAGGAGGGGGACGCCGCCACGGCCTTCCCCGCCTTCCGGACCGGGAACTCCGTCCTCGTCTCCGAGCCCTTCGCCTTCCGGCACGGGGTGGGCGCGGGCGACACCGTCCAGATCCCGACGCCGAGTGGGGTGCGTGCCTACCCGGTGGTGGGGGTCTTCTTCGACTACGGGTCGGAGCGGGGGGTCATCATGATGAGTCGGGCCACCTACGACCGGTCCTTCGACGACTCGGGCACCACCTCGCTGGGCCTCTTCCTGGTGGAGGATGCGGACCGGGACCGGGTGGTGCGGGAGCTGGAGGCGCGCGTGCCGGCGGGCCTCACCGTGGACATCCAGAGCAACCGGACGCTCCGGGACGCCTCGCTGGAGGTCTTCGACCGCACCTTCGAGGTGACGGCGGTGCTCCGGCTCCTGGCCTTCGTGGTGGCCTTCGTCGGTGTCCTCTCGGCCCTCATGGCGCTGGAGCTGGAGCGGTCCCGGGAACTGGGGGTGCTCCGGGCCAACGGGATGACGCCGGGGCAGGTCTGGCAGCTGGTCACCACCCAGACCGGCCTCATGGGGGTCGTGGCCGGAGTGTTGGCGGTGCCCATGGGGCTGGTCCTGGCCGTGGTGATGATCCGGGTGGTGAACAAGCGCTCCTTCGGGTGGACCCTCCAGATGGAGGTGGGCCCCGACGTCCTCCTCCAGGCCATGGGTCTGGCGGTGGTGGGGGCCCTGGTGGCAGGGCTGTACCCTGCCTGGCGCATGTCTCGAACCTCACCGGCGGAGGCCCTCCGTGGCGAATAGCTCGGGGTCCTGCGGGCGCCGGGGGGTGCGCCGATGGCTGGGCGCGACCCTGGCGGTGCTCCTGGGGTGGGTCGGGGTGGCCTGCGGCGAGCCCGCGGTGGACCCCCGGGCCCAGCTCTCCCTCACCGAGACCCTCGGCGGGGGCGACACCGTGGGGTACGCCCGGGCCACCGAGGTCCGGCCCTTCGTCTTCCCGGAGGATCATGGCCCGCACCCGGACTTCCGCACCGAGTGGTGGTACCTCACCGGGAATCTGGACACGGAGGAAGGGCGTCGCTTCGGGTATCAACTCACCCTCTTCCGGAGCGCCCTGGCGGCCACCCCTCCGGAGCGTCCCTCGGCGTGGGCCACCCGCCAGGCCTGGATGGGCCACTTCGCCCTCACCGACGTGGAGGGCCGCACCTTCCACGCCTTCGACCGCTTCACCCGCGGCGCCCTGGGCCTGGCTGGAGCGCAGTCGGACCCGGTCCGCGCCTGGATCGAGGACTGGTCGCTGGAGGGGCCTGACGAGGCGGCCGACGACGAGGACGGGGCCTTCCCCATGCGCCTCCGCGCCGAGGAGGGCGAGGTGGGGCTGGAACTCCGCATGGAGCCGGCCAAGCCCCGGGTCCTCCAGGGTCGGGAGGGGCTCAGCCAGAAGGGCCCCGAGCCCGGCAACGCCTCCTACTACTACGCCTACACCCGCCTCGACAGCCGGGGCCAGGTTCGACTGGGAACCGACACCTTCACGGTGGCCGGGCTCTCCTGGATGGACCGGGAGTGGAGCACCTCGGCGCTGGGCGGGGACCAGGTGGGGTGGGACTGGTTCGCCCTCCAGCTCGACGACGGCTGGGACCTGATGATCTACCAGCTTCGACGGTCGGACGGCACGCCGCACCCCCTCTCCGACGGCGTCCTCATCGCCCCCGACGGAAGCCGCACCGAGCTGGCCTGGGGCGACGAGCTCCGCCTGGACGTCACCGGGGGGTGGGCGTCTCCGGTGGACGACACCGAATACCCCTCCGGCTGGCGGATCCAGGTGCCTGCCGAGGGCTGGGATCTCCGGGTGGAGCCGGTGATGGAGGAGCAGGAGCTGAACCTGGCCTTCCGGTATTGGGAGGGCGCAGTGGACGTCACGGGGACCACGCCCCGGGGTGCAGTGGAGGGCCGGGGCTACGTGGAGCTCACAGGGTACGCGGGAGCCCCCCCGGGGAGCTGAGGCGCTAGCCCTCGTCGCCGAAGATCCGGATGAAGTCCAGGGCGTCGTCCAGCTCGGCGGGGTCGATCCAATGTCCGATCCCGTAGTCGCCGGTGCGATGAGGCACCTGGTGTTCGGCGAGGCGGGCCCGACCCTTCCGGGCGAGGTCGTGGGGGATGTTGGGGTCCTGGAGGCCATGGCCCCAGAAGACCGGCGGCACCTCGGGACCCAGCGTCCCATCCAGGAGGGAGACGTCGGCCAGGAATCCCGAGAAGTTCAGCACCAGGTCCACCTCGGCCGGTCGGGTGAAGCCGTAGGCCATGCTGGTGGTCCCCCCCTGGGAGAACCCGCCCAGGACGACGCGCCCCGGGGTGAACCCCACCAGGTGGGGCATCTCCGCCAGGAAACCGTCCAGCGCCGCCAGGCTCTTCTGGAGGGTCTCCTCGTCGAGGCGGTCCTGGGCCTCGTACCGGTACCAGGCCCATCCCGGCCCGTATCCCCAGGGATGCCCGGGGTGGGGAGCCTCCGGGGTAAGGAGGGTCCAAGCCTCCGGAAGGCGGGGACGGAGCGCCTGGAGGTCGCCCCGGTGGCTCCCCCGGCCGTGGAGGAGAACGGCGACGGTCTCACCGTCGGTGGCTTGGTCGGGTCGGCTCAGTTCGAAGCCCAGCACGGCGGTGTCTCCGGCCAGAGAAATAGGAAGTCGTCGGGAAGGTCGCTGCCCGGGTCAGCCTAGCGGCGTCAGGGTGCTCTGGATCTCGTCGCGTCGGGGCTCCAGCCAGTCGGGGAGCTTGAGCTCCCGGCCCAGCGCATCGGCGGGCTCGTCCAGCGCGAACCCCGGCCCGTCGGTGGCGATCTCCAACAGGAGCCCGTCCGGCGCCCGGAAGTAGATGCTCTGGAAGTACGTGCGATCCTTCACCGGCGTGACATCCACCCCCAGGCCCTGGAGGTGCTCCCGCCAGCGGAGCTGCTCTTCGGCGTCGGCGGCGCGGAAGGCGATGTGGTGGGTCTGCCCGGCTCCGCCCCGGGCCATGTAGTCGGAGCCCGGCCACCCGAAGAGGGTGAGGGCCGAGTGGGCCCCCACCTCCTCCCCGTCGTAGTGGGCCCAGAAGTAGTGCTTCGTCTTGGCATCGTCCTGGTTGTACGTCTTCTTCACCAGGCGCAGGCCCAGCGCCTCCTCGTAGAAGGAGCCGGCGGCGTCCAGGTCCCCGGTGATGCCGGTGATGTGGTGGATGCCCTGAAGGCGCATGGCCTCGGTGACCTCCGGGACCGGTTCCGGATGGGTCGCCGATTCGATGGCCGCTTCGTCCCGCCCCTCGGGAAGCCGTTCCGTCGGGGGCTTCACCAGCTCCTCGCCCAGGGCCTCGGCGGGCTCGTCGATGGCGTAGCCCGGCCCCCTGGTGGCGATCTCCAGGATCTGTCCGTCGGGGTCGGCGAAGTAGATGCTGGTGAAGTAGCCCCGGTCCAGGGGGCCCGTCACCGAGACGCCGGCGTCGGTCAGGCGTCGCTTCCACAAGAGCTGGGTGTGGCGGTCCTTCACACCGAGGGCCAGGTGGTGGATGCCGCCCACGCCCCAGCGGCCCCGCCGGCTCCCCGGCCACTCGAAGAAGGTGAGGATCGTGCCGGGCTGCCCGCCGTCCTCGCCGAAGTAGAGGTGGTAGGCACCGGGATCGTCGAAGTTGACGGTCTTCTTGACCAGATCGAGCCCCAGCAGGTCCCGGTAGAAGGCCAGGGTGCGGGGGGCGTCGGTGGAGACCATCGTGATGTGGTGGAATCCACGGGTGATGAGATCGGACATGGGCGGCGCTCGTGGCAGTCGGGACGGATCGGTGTGGGCGGCCCGGGGGACTGCGATCCCATCCGGACGACGTGACAATAATTTAACCTTCAATGAAATGGAAGGGCACGGGATCCTTCCGGGGCACCGCCGCCCTACATGTGGTCGCCGATGTGGTCCTGGACCTCGTCCTCCTCCCCGTCCCCGTCGTCGAAGAGCTCGGTGGTGAGGTAGCGCGCGCCC
Source organism: uncultured Gemmatimonadota bacterium (assembly GCA_937136445.1). Classification (GTDB taxonomy): domain Bacteria; phylum Gemmatimonadota; class Gemmatimonadetes; order Longimicrobiales; family Gaopeijiaceae; genus JAJCZZ01. Next base: position 247 of record CAKZOQ010000405.1, on the reverse strand, counting down.
GAATCCGGCGCGATGCAGGCCACCCGGTGGCCGGGCCCCAGCTCCTTCGCCACCTCCCGGGCGGCCCAGAGGATGGCGCCGCTGCTCATGCCCACGAAGAGGCCCTCTTCCCGGGCGGCTCGGCGGGCCATGGGGAAGGCGTCCTCCTCCCAGACCTTGATGACCTGGTCCAGGACGCTCCGGTCCAGGTTGGGCGGGATGAAGCCCGGTCCCATCCCCTGAAAGCGATCCGAGCCGGGTTCTTCAC
>CAKZOQ010000404.1 GCA_937136445.1 uncultured Gemmatimonadota bacterium | reverse complement strand
CGGGATCGTTGGGGTGCACCCGCACTTCCCCGATGTGTCGGGTCTCTTCCAGGCCGAGGTGCGTCCAGCTCTCCCCGCCGTCGTCCGAGCGGTAGATGCCGTTGCCGTAGGAGGTGCTCTGCCGGTTGTTCTGCTCGCCGGTGCCGGCGTAGACGATGTCGGGGTTCGAGGGTGCCGGGGCGACGTCACCGAAGGTGCTCACCGGCATGTCGGCGAAGGTGTTCACCCAGGTCTGACCACGGTTCTCGCTCTTCCAGAGGCCTCCGGAGGCCGAAGCCACCCAGAGGATGTTGTCGTCGTCCGGCAGCGATTCCACGTCGTGGATCCGGCCGCCGGTGACGGCGGGCCCGATGCTCCGCGGATGGAAGGCGGCGGTGTGCGCTTCGGTAAGGGGCGCCTGGGCCGAAGCAGGCAGGGCCGTCGCCAGCGCGGCGGCGGCCAGGGCGAGGATGGTGGTGGATCGATGCATGTGGGGCGTGGGGTTGTGGAGGGTCGGAACGACGGACGGCGGCGGGACCATCCAGTGTGGGGTGTACGGGGTCGTGCCGCTACTCGGTGGGGGGCTCCGCGGCGTCGTCCAGGGCGGCACGAACCAGGGCGAGGACCTCCTCGTCCATGTCGTCGGCGCTCAGCATCCAGTGGAGGTAGTCGGGCGCTGTCCGGGCGATCTCGGCCAGGGGCTGCCCCCGATGCTTGCCGCGGCGGAAGGGCCGACCGTCCTCGTCGGGACCGAACCAGCGGTCCACCTCGCTCAGGATGGGCGCGTACTCGTCGCAGTAGCCGTGCAGCCCGTCCAGGTCCCGGGGGAGGTGGGCGTATCGCTGGAGCTGGGCGCCCAGGACCGCCGCCGAGGTGCGGATGTCGCCCAGGGCCGTGTGGGCCTCCTCGTGCTCCCGGTCCAGATAGAAGCGGGCCGCCGCCGAGAGGTCCCGGGGCTCCTCGCGATGGAAGATGTTCTGCATGTCGATGATGCGGCGACCGTCCAGCGAGAAGTCCAGGTCGCACCGCTTGAACTCCTCGGTGAGCATCTGGATGTCGAAGCGGCGAATGTTGAAGCCCCCCAGATCGCACCCGTCCAGCATGGCGTGGAGGGCCCGAGCCCGGGCGCAGAAGGGTGCCTTGTCCGCCACGTCGGCGTCGGTGATGCCGTGGACGGCGGTGGCTTCGGCGGGAATGGGGATGCCGGGATGGAACCGTCGAACCCGCTCCAGGACGTCGCCCTGCGGGGTCAGCTTGATGAGGGCGAGCTCCACGATGCGGTCGTTGCGAAGGTGGAGCCCGGTGGTCTCGAGGTCGAAGAAGACGAGGGGGCGGTCGAGCTCGAAGGGAAGCTGCATGGGCCTCCGGACGGGGAGCGGGGCGAAGCGTGGCCGGCGCGAAACATACCGGATGCCCCAGGGGTGTGCATCAGGCCCACGACCCAGGACCCGCGAACGACAGGACGGACCATGGCGGCGACGATGCAGGCGATCCTCATCACCGAGCCCGGCGCCCCCGACGTGCTCCGCCTGGGGGAGGTGGATCGACCGGACCCGGGGCCGGGGGAGGTCCGTGTGCAGGTCTCCACCTCCGGTGTGAACCGGGCTGACCTGCTCCAGCGGCGTGGGCGGTATCCGGTCCCCGATGGCTGGCCCGAGGAGATCCCGGGGCTCGAGTTCTCCGGCACGGTGCAGGCGCTGGGGAAGGGCGTCGGCGGGTGGGCCGAGGGCGACCGGGTCATGGGGATCGTCGGGGGTGGAGGCTACGCCGAGTCCGTGGTGACGCCGGCCTCCACCCTGGTCCCGATTCCGGAGAACCTCACCCTCGAGGAGGCCGGGGCCGTGCC
>CAKZOQ010000403.1 GCA_937136445.1 uncultured Gemmatimonadota bacterium | reverse complement strand
GGCGAGGTTCCGCGCCTGGCGGATGGCATCCCAGTCCTCTCCGCTCCGGTCCAGTGCGAAATACTGGTAGTCGAGGCGCACCGGTATCGCGGAGGGTGGGGTGGGCACGTGTCGGATGGGGAGCCCGCCCAGCGCCTTCCGGAAGAGGATCTCCACCCGATCGCTGGCGCTGACCTTGAGCTGGCCGGCCTTCTGGAGCAGCTCGGCCTCGTCCACCTCCGCGGAGAGCGCCAGGTACCACTGGGGAGCGTCGAGGTAGCGATCCTGGTCGATGGCGGTGGCCCAGACGGAGGCGCCCACGGGCTCCAGGGGGAGGGAGGCGTGGGTGGACGGAACCACGGTGTCCAGGAGCTCCCGTACCGTCTCGTCCAGCGCACCGAAGCAGTCCCCCAGCTCCTCGTGTCGATACTCGGGGAAGTCGGCGGGGGAGACCTCACGCGAAAAGGTGCTCAGCGCCCCGGCCAGGTCGAGCATCTCCCCGAAGAGCTCCGCCGGATGCCCTCCCCGCGTCTCCAGGAGGTGCCGAACCTGGGGGAGGTGGCTGTTCACCGTGTAGAGGAGCCAGAAGTTGGCCACGTCGGAGATCCCGAAGTCGGCCAGGCTCCGATTCCGGTGCCGCCGGCTGCGGGCCAGGGCGTCGCTCCGGGCCGAGAGGATCTCAAGGAGGCGGCGCGCCACCGCCACCAGATGGTCGCTGGCGCGGAAGTCCACCACCGGGGGTACGTGGAGCGGATCGAGCTGCAGTCCCCCCGCCGAGGGCCGGTGCACGCGGGCCACCGGGAGGGATGTCATTCCCTCGAGCGGTTCTCCCTCGGCCACCAGACGGAAGTTCTTGCGCCCGATCTGGACCGGCTTCTCCGCCGCGCCGGTGTTGGCGTCCCGGAGCATGGAGACCTCGGCCGTCCAGCGGGTGGCGCTCCGACCCGGATCCGACGAGACGTTTCGCTCGCCCGGGCGGCGCTTGGGGATGGCCAGATGAACCTGCATGTGGGTCTGGTCCTGCTCCCAGTGTTCCATCAGCGGCTTGGGCTCCGGTGTGGCGTCTGCCCCGGGCATGGAGAAAGGAAGCCCGTCGGGCATGATCCCTTCGCCTGCGCTCAGGGCCAACACGCCCCCCTCCAGGGCCTCCCGATCCACCTCGAGGCGGGCGAAGCCCCAGGGATAGAAGTTCAGCGCCGAGAGGCGGAAGTGGAGCTGGTCCTCCAGGAAGCGATCCTGCGTCTGCAGATGATGCGGACTCAGGAGGAGTCCCTTGCTCCACACCACCGGCTGCATCTGTGTCATGCCCGCTCCGGGCCTGGAAGTAGTGTGCCACCGGGGGCGCAATGTCGGGGAGTCGGGCACACCGGGGCAAGCGCCGCACAGGGGCACGGATGGTTCGCTTGACACACTCGACGGACCTCGGGTACTCTGCCCGTCCGGTCGGCACGCGCCGTCCGGGTGCGCCACATGCGTCGGGTCCCCGTCCCAACGTCCCATGGGCGGGAGACGGCGGCCTCGAGTCATTGACCCCACGATCACCCGAGCAGGCTCGCGTTCCGGCGTGAGGCCCAGGAGTTTCCGATGGCCGAGAGTGTCCATAGAAAGCTCGAGCGCGTTCGCCCTCCGCGCGTGAACATCACGTACGACGTGGAGGTCGGGGACGCCATCGAGATGCGTGAGCTGCCCTTCGTCATGGGGGCCCTGGGGGACTTCACGGGCCACCCCACCGAGCCCCTCGACCGATTGAAGGACCGGAAGTTCGTCGAGGTGACGCCGGACAACTTCGACGAGGTGCTGGCCAAGATGAAGCCGCACCTCGCCTTCAGCGTCGAGAACAAGCTGAGCGAGGACCCCGAGGCCGGGAACCTCTCCGTGGACCTGAACTTCCGGAGCATGGACGACTTCGCCCCGGAGCGGGTCGCCCAGCAGGTCCCGGCCCTCAAGAAGCTCCTGGACCTCCGTCAGCAGCTCGCGGACCTCCGGGGGAGCCTCCAGGGGAACGAGAAGCTCGAGGAGATCCTCCAGCAGACCGTCACCGACGCCGAGAAGATGAGCCAACTCGCCGCGGAGATGGACGAGCCGGCCGGCGACAGCGGAGAGGACGATGGCTGAACAGGAAGCCAAACAGGCGGCACAGTCGGAGACCACCGAGGAGGTCTCGCTCCTCGACCAGATCGTCCAGGAGGGACGCTTCGGGAGCGAAGCCCGCGCTCAGGAGCGCGGCAAGTCGATCGTGAAGAAGTTCCTCTCGGAGGTGCTGGAGGATTCGATCACGGTGTCCCCCGACACCGAGTCGATGATCAACCAGCGGATCGCCCAGATCGACCAGCTCCTCTCGGTGCAGCTCCGCGAGGTCATGCACCACCCGGACTTCCAGAAGCTGGAGTCCACCTGGCGGGGTCTGAAGTACATGCTGGATCAGACCGAGACCAGCGAGATGCTCAAGATCAAGGTGCTGAACGTCTCCAAGAAAGAGCTGCTCAAGGACCTCCAGAAGGCCCCGGAGTTCGACCAGAGCGCCCTCTTCAAGAAGGTCTACGAGGAGGAGTACGGCGTCTTCGGTGGGGCCCCCTTCGGCGCCCTCATCGGGAACTACGAGATCGGTCGCGCCGGCCAGGACATCGAGTTGCTGGAGCGGGTCTCCCAGGTGGCGGCCGCGGCCCACGCGCCGTTCATCACCTCGGCCTCGTCGGAGATGTTCAACCTGGAGAGCTTCACCCAGCTCGATCAGCCCCGGGACCTGGCGAAGATCTTCGACAACACCGCCTACGCGAAGTGGAAGAACTTCCGCGACAGCGAGGACGCCCGCTACGTTGCGCTGACGGCACCCCGCATGCTCCTCCGGGAGCCGTACGGCAAGGAGTCCGTCCCGGTGGAGGACTTCGACTATGAGGAGGGCATCGACGGCACCGAGCACGAGCGCTATCTCTGGGGCAGCTCCGCCTGGGCGCTGGGTGCTCGCATCACCGATGCCTTTGCCAAGTACGGATGGTGCGCCACCATCCGCGGCGTGGAGAGCGGCGGCCTCGTGGAGAACCTCCCGGTCCACAACTTCCAGACCGAGTCCGGTGACCTGGCCCTGAAGTGCCCGGCGGAGGTCCAGATCACCGACCGGAGGGAGAAGGAGATGGCGGATCTAGGCTTCGTGCCCCTGGTGCACTCCAAGGGGACCCCGAACGCCGCCTTCTTCAGTGTCCAGTCGGCGCAGAAGCCGAAGGTCTACGACAGCGACGCCGCCACCTCCAACGCGCGCATCTCCGCGCAGCTCCCCTACATCTTCGCCGTCTCCCGCTTCGCCCACTATCTGAAGTCCATGATGCGGGACAAGATCGGCGGCTACATGTCCCGGGACGAGGCGGAGCGGTTCCTGAACAACTGGATCAACAACTACACCATCGCCAACGACGATGCCGGGTTCGAGTTGAAGGCGAAGCACCCGCTCAAGGAAGCGAGGGTCGACGTGGTCGAGATCCCCGGAAAACCAGGGGCCTACCGCGCCGTCGCCTTCCTTCGCCCCCACTTCCAGCTCGACGAGCTGCACGTGTCCCTGCGGCTGGTGGCAGACCTGCCGCAGCCAGCCGGCTAACCCTAACGACCCCATTGGAGGTACCTGATGGCTCAGGCGGACTATTTCCTGAAGATCGAAGGCATTGAAGGAGAGTCGACCGACAGCAAGCACAAGGGTGAGATCGAAGTCCTCTCCTGGAGTTGGGGAGAGACCAACAGCGGAAGCCACTCCATGGGCCGTGGCGGAGGCGCGGGCAAGGTCTCCATGCAGGACTTCAACTTCGTGATGAGCGCCAACAAGGCGACGCCGAAGCTCATGCTGGCATGCGCCATCGGCACCCACATCCCCAGCGCCAAGCTCACGGCTCGGAAGGCGGGCGGGGAACAGCAGGAGTACCTCACCATCACCTTCTCGGACCTCCTGGTGAGCTCCTACCAGACCGGCGGCTCGCAGGGGGACATCATCCCCACCGACCAGGTGGCGCTCAACTTCGCCAAGATCGAGTACGAGTATAAGCCGCAGAAGCCGGACGGCACGATGGATGCGCCCATCAAGGTCGGGTACGATCTCAAGGCCAACAAGAAAATCTAGAAGGCTGGGACGATTCCGACGGTGGATGCAGCCACACTCTACAAGGCCGGAAAGCTGGATGAGGCGATCGAGGCGCTGGGCGCCGCCCTGAGGGACGACCCGGCCGACGTCCGGCGCCGCACCTTTCTGTTCGAGCTGCTCTGCTTCGACGGAGCGTACGATCGGGCGGAGAAGCAGCTCGACGTCATCGCCTCGGCGAGCTCGGACGCGGAGATGGGGGCCTGGCTCTACCGGAGCGCCATCCACGCGGAGCGGATGCGCCAGGAGATGTTCGAGACCGACACCCTGCCTCGGACGGAGCCCCCTCCACCGGCGGTGTCGGGGACGCTGAACGGGGATCCCTTCGAGTCGCTGACCGATGCGGATCCTCGCCTCGGGGCGCGCCTCGAGGTATTCGCCGCAGGGGAATACACCTGGATTCCCCTGGAGCACATCGCGCGAGTCCGCATGGATCCGCCCAAGCGTCTTCGCGACCTCCTCTGGTCCCCGGTGCGCGTGGAGCCGTCGGAGGAGATGGCCGAGCTGGAGCTGGGCGAGGTGCTCCTTCCGGTCCTGGCACCCCTCTCCTGGAAGGAAGAGGAGGCCGAGCTTCGACTGGGTCGGGTCTCGGACTGGCGGGAGGTCGACGACGGGGAGGTGGCGCCCGTCGGTCAGAAGCTCCTCCTGGTGGACGGGGAGCCCTTCCCGATCCTCGAGCTTCGCGAGCTGGTGATCACCGGAACCGGGGCGACCGAGGACTGACGCGAGGTCACCCGCCGCCGGCCCACGGCCCACCCACTTCTCCCGCCCCCTCACCATGCCCCTCCGAAGCGACCTCCTGAAGCCCATCCCCGGGGACGATCCCGCCGGAGAGGACCTGCGCTACGAGCCGATCTACGACGAGATCAAACAGGCTCGCTTCGAGGAGGACGATCTCCCCCAGGGGGAGTGGGATCGGGACCGGAAGATCGCCGACTACGCCACGGTCGTCCGCCTGGCCGAGGAGACGCTGGCCCGCGAGTCGAAGGACCTGCAGATCGCCGCCTGGCTCACCGAGGCGCTTCTCCACGAAGAGGGCTTCTCCGGACTACGGGACGGGCTTCAGCTCCTGCGGGGCCTCCTTGAGGAGTTCTGGGAGCACGCCTACCCGAAGATCGAAGACGACGACCTGGACTTCCGGGCGATGCCGTTGTCCTGGGTGGGAGGGTACCTCGAGCTGGCGGTGAAAAAGGTGTCGCTGAATGCCGCCGGGCACAGTCACATCGACTACACCGAAGCGCAGAAGCTCGGGCCCGAGGAGGAGGCCACCACCTCCGAGGAGAAGGCGGCCCGGGAGGCCGCCATCGCCGAGGGGACGGTCACCCCCGAGGACTTCGACGCCTCCTTCACCAAGACCCCCAAGGGCTTCTACAAGGAGCTGGTGGCGGACATCGACGCCACCTTGGACGAGATCCGCCAGCTGGACGAGCTGGGGACCGAGCACTTCGGCCAGGACGCCCCCACCTACCGGGTGCTCCGGGAGGCTACCGAGGAGGTCCGCCGCATCGCCCGACGCCTCCTGGAGCAGAAGCTGGAGCTCGACCCGGACCCGGTGGACCCCACCGAGGTGACGGGGTCGGGAGGGCACGGAGTGCCCCACGAGGACGACAACTACGGCGCCGGCTCGGGCGCCGGCGGGCTGTCCCCGGAGCCCACCTCCCGGGACGATGCGGCACGGCGCGTGGCGTCGGTGGCACGTTACCTCCGTGCCGCCGACCCCACGGACCCGGCGCCCTACCTGCTGGTGCGGGGCTTCCGTTGGGGGGAGCTGCTGGGTGGAGACGAGGTGGACCCACGCCTTCTGGATGCCCCGGCGACCCCGATCCGCACCCGCCTCCGGGGGCTGCTCCTGGACGCTCGGTGGGACGACCTGCTGGAGGCGTGCGAGGAGGTCATGGCGACGCCCCACGGGCGGGGCTGGCTGGACCTGCAGCGCTACGCCCTGATGGCCTGTGACGGGCTCGGAAGCGACTACGAGGTGGTGGCGGACGCCATCCGCGGCGCCCTGGGCACCCTGTTGCGCGACGTGCCCAGCCTGCCTTCGCTGGTGCTCATGGACGACACCCCGACGGCGAACCGGGAGACCCGCTCCTGGCTGGCCGAATCGGGCCTCGCCGACGCACCCGAGGGTGGCGACGCCCCGACGCCCCGGCCGCGGAGCGCCGCCCAGACGCCCTCGGCGGTCATCACACGGGCCGCCGCGATGGCCGGCCGGGGCGACACCCAGGAGGCTGTCGGGCTCCTCATGACCGAGATCTCCCGCACCACCTCCGAGCGCTCCCGCTTCCTCCTCCAGTCGGAGGCGGCCCGCATCCTCGTCGATTCCCGCATGGACGCCGTCGCCCGGCCCATGCTGGAGGAGATGACGACGGCCATCGACGAGCACCGCCTGGAGGACTGGGAGGCGGGGGCGGTCGTGGCGCGGCCCCTGGCCCTCCTCTACCGGTGCATCCGCCGAGCGGAGGGGGAGGCGGCGGGACAGGAGCTCTACCAGACCGTCTGCCGACTCGACCCGATGATGGGGATGAAGGTGGCGTCGGAGCTGGAGGCCGAAGCGGCGGCTCCGGCAGCGGCGGAGGAGGAACATGTCCCGGAATGAGCCCGAGAGTCTCCGACCCTCCGTCCTCGACCGCCTCCGCGGCCGGGATGGCCAGGGGACGTACGGCTCTGTCCGCGACTACCGGCGGGCCGTCCTCCGCGACGTGGAGTGGCTCCTCAACCATCGCAGGACCATCGAGCTGGCTCCCGAATCCTGCCCGGAGACCCGGCGCTCGGTCTACCACTACGGCATCCCGGATCTGACGGCGTTCAACGCCGAGTCCGGGCACGCACTGGGTCGGGTCCGACAGATGGTGGAGGAATCGATCCGGATCTTCGAACCGCGGCTGGAGTCGGTGAAGGTGCGCCTGGCCGAAGGAGGCGAGGGGAAAGGACCGCACGGGGCCCGGTTCGTCATCGAGGGACTGCTTCGGATGGATCCCCAGCCCGAGCTGGTGCGGTTCGACACCGTGCTCGAGTCGGCAGGCGGCGGCTTCACGGTGGACCCCGATGCGTGACGAGCTGCTCCACTACTACGAGCGGGAGCTCGTCTTCCTGCGCCAGAGCGGCGCCGAATTCGCCAAACGCTACCCGAAGGTCGCCGGTCGCCTCCAGCTCGAGCCGACCAAGTGCGACGATCCCCACGTCGAGCGGCTTCTCGAAGGCTTCGCCTTTCTGGCCGCCCGGGTCCACCTCCGGATCGACGAGGACTTCCCGGAGCTGAGCGAGGCCCTCCTCTCCCTCCTCTATCCGGCGTATGTGCGACCGGTGCCGGCCCTCTCCCTGGTGCGGTTCGAGCTCGATCCCGATCAGGGGAAGGTCACGACCGGCGTGCCCATCCCCCGGGGTACGGCGCTCTACTCGCCTCCGATCCAGGGCGCCCCGTGCCGCTTCCGGACCTGCTACGACACCACGCTCTGGCCGGTGAGCGTGGAGGATGCGGCGTGGACCGTCCCCCAGGCGCTGGAGCCACCGGTCCGGGGGCAGGACAGCCCGTCGGCGCTGCGGCTGGCGCTGGAGTGCGCCCCGGGCCTCTCCTTCTCGGAGCTGGAGATCGACCGGCTGCGGCTCCACATCCGCGCCGAGTCCGCCCTGGCCTCCACCCTCTACGAGCTTCTCCTCAACAACACCAACGAGATCCTCGTGCGCGAGCCGGGGAAGTCGGAGGTCCTTCGCCTCCCGGCCTCCAGTCTGCAGCCGGTGGGATTCGGAGAGGACGAAACCCTCCTGCCTCCTCCCCGGCGCTCCTTCGTCGGGTACAGCTACCTCCAGGACTACTTCAGCTTCCCGGAGAAGTACTTCTTCCTGGACCTGGAGGGCCTCGAGCGACTCCGTGCCGCCGGGTTCGGGCCCCGGGCGGAGGTGATCTTCCTCATCTCCTCCTTCGAGCGGGGGGAGCGCCGGCAGATCCTGGAGCCCGGTGTGGGGCCCGACACCTTCCAGCTCGGCTGCACGCCCATCGTCAACCTCTTCGGGAAGGTCTCCGAGCCCATCCTCCTCAACCAGCGGAGGCCGGAGTACCGGCTGGTGGCGGACGCCCGCCGTCGAACCACGACGGGGGTCTATTCGGTGGACGAGGTCAGCGTCGTGTCTCCGGACGCCACCGCCCCCGTGCGCTTCGTGCCCTTCCACTCCCACCGGCACGCCACCGGAGGCGACGGCGAGACGTCCTTCTGGAGGGCCCGACGACGGCCGTCCCACGTCCACGGGGACGACGCCACCGATGTGATCCTCTCCTTCGTGGACCTCTCGGGACGCACGGCCCACCCCGACGCCGATGCGGCCACGGCCCGCCTCACCTGCTTCAACGGCGACCTGCCGTCCCGTCTCCCCTTCGGATCCGGCGATACGAGCCTGGAGATGCCGGGGGGCGGCCCCATCGCCCGGGTGGTCCCGCTCACCAACCCCACGTCGGTGCAGGAGCCGCCGCTGGGAAGCCCCCGGATGTGGCGTCTGATCTCCCAGCTCTCCCTCAATTTCGTCTCCCTCGTGGACGGCGGGGTGGACGCGCTCCAGGAGACGCTGCGCCTCCACAACCTGAGCGATTCCCTGGTGGGAGAGCAGCAGATCCGTGGGCTCGAGGAGGTCTCGGCTTCGCCCACCTACGCGCGCATCCGGAGCGACCACGGTCTTTCCTTCGCCCGAGGGCATCGGGTGGAGCTGACCTTCGACGAGGAGCGCTTCGCCGGGGGCGGCGTCTACCTTCTGGCGTCGGTCCTGGACCGCTTTCTGGGGCTGTACGTCTCGCTGAACAGCTTCAACGTGCTGGCGGTGCGGACCCGGCAGCGGCAGCGCTTGATGGCGGAGTGGCCGCCGCGGTCCGGATGGAAGACCCTCCTGTGAGCCCCGCCACGGAGGAGCCCGGGACGGCTGGAGGTCCGGGTCCCGGATCGTCCGATCCCGGGCCGTCCGATTCTCCCCCCTCCGATCCCGGGTCGCCCCGGGATCCCGACCACGGCCTGGCCGCCGTCGCCGAGCTCCTCCGGGAGGAGCCTCGCCAGTTCGGCTTCTTCCAGGCGGTGCGCCTTCTGGAGCGGCTGCCCCCCGACCGCGAACCGGTGGGGGGGTTCGTAGAGCCCTCCGAGGAGGTGGCCCGCTTCGGTGTCCACGCGTCGCTGGCCTTCCCGCCCTCCGAGATCCACGAGCTGGAGCTCCAGGATGCGGGGCCCTCGGAGGTGGTGGTGAACTTCCTGGGGGCCATCGGGCCCCAGGGGGTCCTGCCCCACGAATACACCCGGACGGTCGCGGACCGCCGCCGGCAGAAGGACGGGGCCACCGGCGACTTCCTGGACCTCTTCCACCACCGGATGCTCTCCCTCTTCTACCAGGCCTGGCGCCGGTACCGGTTCGAGCTGGACTGGGAGGACCGGCAGAGGAAGGGGGGGACGGGTCCGGATCGCCTCACCGAGCACCTCCTGGATCTGGTGGGCCTGCACCCGGAGAGCCAGCGCGAGGGCATCGGGCTGGAGGAGGAGACGCTGGCGGGCTACGCCTCCCTCCTGGCTCCGCAGCAGCGCAGCGCGGTGGCGCTGGAGCAGCTCGTCGAGGATCACTTCGGCGTGCCCGCCCAGGTGGAGCAGTTCGTCGGGGGATGGTACCGGCTGGAGGAGTCCGACCAGTGCGTCGTGGGTGAGCAGGCCCCCTCGAACCGCCTGGGTGACGGCGCCGTGGTGGGGGATGAGGTGTGGGACCAGCAGGCCCGCGTCCGCATCCGGTTGGGCCCCATGGAACGGGCGCGATTCGACGCCTTCCTTCCCTCCGGCGAAGCCCACGATCGACTACGCGCCCTTGTGCGCCTCTTCAGCCACGATCAATTCGACGTGGAGGTACAGCTCGTCCTCGAGCGTGAGGCGGTGCCCGGGTGCGTGCTGGGCGGGGACGGTCCGGAGCAGCCGCTGGGATGGTCGACCTGGGTCCGCACCAAGACGTTCGACCACCACGCCGACGACACCATTCTGACGCTCTGAAGGAGACGCGGGAACGATGAACGTGAATCTGCGCGGCCTGATCGGGAAGCTGAACCACGAGACCCGCGCTGCGGTGGAGGCCGCGGCCGGCCTCTGTCTCTCCCGGACCCACTACGACGTCGAGATCGAGCACTTCCTCATGAAGCTCCTCGACGCCCCGGACACCGACCTCACCTTCCTTCTCAAGCACTACGGGATCGACCGCTCCCGGCTGGCGTCCGACCTCCAGTCGGCGCTGGAGCGACTCAAGTCCGGCAACGCCCGGACGCCGGCCCTCAGCCCGTCCCTGGTCCAGATGCTCAAGGAGGCGTGGACGCTGGGCTCGGTGGACTTCGGGGCCCACAGCATCCGGAGTGGGCACGCCGTCCTTGCGTTGGTATCCACCGACGAGCTGCGACGCCTGGTCCTGGAGACCAGCCGGACCTTCGAGAAGATCTCGGCGGAGGACCTCCGGGCGAATCTCCCCTCCATCGTGGACGGCTCGGCGGAGGATCGCCCGGAGTCGACCTCCGGCGGCGCGTCCGGACCGGTGGGCCCCGGGGGCGTACCCACCGGTGGGAAGACCCCGAACCTGGACCAGTACACGGTGGACCTCACGGGCCGGGCGGCGGAGGGACGCATCGACCCGGTGCTGGGACGCGACGGTGAGATCCGCCAGGTGGTGGACATCCTCACCCGTCGGCGGCAGAACAACCCCATCCTCGTCGGGGAGGCCGGGGTCGGGAAAACCGCGGTGGTGGAAGGGTTCGCGCTTCGGATCTCCCAGGGCGACGTGCCTCCGGTCCTGCGCAACGTCACCATCCGGACGCTGGACCTGGCGCTCCTCCAGGCCGGCGCGGGGGTGAAGGGCGAGTTCGAGAACCGGCTGAAGGGGCTCATCCAGGAGGTGAAGTCCTCCGCCAGCCCCGTCATCCTCTTCATCGATGAGGCCCACACCATGATCGGTGCCGGTGGGCAGGCGGGTCAGGGCGACGCCGCCAACCTCCTCAAGCCGGCCCTGGCCCGGGGCGAGCTACGCACCGTCGCTGCCACCACCTGGTCCGAGTACAAGAAGTTCTTCGAGAAGGAC
>CAKZOQ010000402.1 GCA_937136445.1 uncultured Gemmatimonadota bacterium | reverse complement strand
ACGAGCGTACCATCGAGCCGACGATCATGACGAATGTGGGCTGGGACGATCCCGTGATGGAGGAGGAGATCTTCGGGCCGATCCTGCCGGTGCTTACCTACGACGGCCTCGACGAGGCCATCAGCGAGATACGGTCCCGCCCACGGCCACTCGCAGCTTACCTCTTCACGGATGACGGCGGGGTCCAGGACCGGATGCTCCGGGAGGTGTCCTTTGGAGGCGGCACCATCAACGACGCCGTGATGCATGTCGCCAATCCGCACCTTCCCTTCGGCGGCGTGGGGGAGAGCGGGATGGGACGCTACCACGGCAAGGCGGGCTTCCTCGCCTTCAGCCACCAGAAGAGCGTCCTGCGGAGCTCCACCTGGCTCGATCCGGACATCCGCTATCCGCCCTACACGGAGGGCAAGCTGCGCTGGATCAAGCGCCTGTTCGGGCAGTGGTCCTGAGTCTTCACCCCGACTCCCCACGGACCCTACCTTCCGCCCTCCTCTTCGTGCTTCCTCCGCCATCCTCCCCGACATGGCCCTCGCCTCCCTCGCCACCGACGTCGCTCGCGAACTCTCGCTTCCCCAGGACGGGGTGGCGGCGGCCCTCGCCCTCTTCGACGACGGGAATACCCTCCCCTTCGTGGCCCGGTATCGGAAGGAGCGCACCGGGGGGCTCGACGAGGTGGAGCTTCGCCGGATCCAGGAGCGGGCGGCGTACAGCACGGCGCTGGAGGACCGGCGGGAGACCATCCTGGCCTCCATCCGCGAGCAGGATGCCCTCACTCCGGAGCTGGAGCGACACCTCGAGGCGGCCGCCACCCGGCAGGAGCTTGAGGATCTCTATCTCCCGCATCGGCCGAGGCGGCGGACCCGGGCCACCCTGGCGCGGGAGCGTGGGTTGGAGCCTCTGGCGGACCTCGTCTGGGACGGGGAGGTGGACGACGGGGGAGCCCGGCGCGCGGCGGCGGGATTTGTCGATGCCGATGCCGGTGTGCCGGGCGTGGCGGAGGCGCTGGCCGGGGCGCGGGACATCGTAGCGGAGCGCCTGGCCGAAGAGATCGGGCTCCGCCGGTGGGTGCGGGACCGGGCCCGGACGAGGGGGCGGGTCACCTCCCGGGTCCGGCGGGGCAAGAAGTCGCTCCCGGCAGCTCAGTCGTTTCGCGACTACTTCGACCACTCCGAGCCGGTGCATCGGGTCGCACACCACCGAATCCTTGCGTTGCGAAGAGGCGAGACCGAAGGGGTGCTGGCCTGGGGGATCGAGGCACCTGAGGACGTGCTTCCCAGGGTGGTGGCGCACGCCACCCGCCAGGGCCCGGCCCGAAATCAGCTCGAGGAGGCGGCCCGGGATTCCTGGAGTCGGCTCCTCCACCCGGGGATCGAGTCCGAGATCAAGAGCGAGCTCACGGACCGGGCCGAGGAGGAGGCCATCCGGATCTTCGGAACCAACCTCGAGAACCTCCTCCTGCAGCCTCCGGCAGGGGAGCGGGTGGTGCTGGGGCTGGACCCCGGCTTCCGGTCCGGGGTGAAGGCGGCCGTGGTCTCTCGCACCGGCGGAGTGCTGGCCACCGACGTCCTGTATCTGCACCAGGAGGAGCGCTTCGGCAGCCAGGTGCGCAAACTCGTTGCGGATCACGGGGTGGAGCTGGTGGCGGTGGGCAACGGGACGGCGTCCCGGGAGACCGAACGTGCGGCCCGGAAGGCGCTGGACGAAGACGCACCTGCGGTGGTGCTGGTCAACGAAGCCGGCGCGTCGGTCTACTCGGCCTCCGAGCTGGCCGTCGAGGAGCTCCCGGATCTGGACCTGACGCTCCGGGGCGCCGTCTCCATCGCCCGCCGTCTCCAGGACCCGCTGGCGGAGCTGGTGAAGATCGATGCCCGTTCCATCGGGGTGGGGCAGTATCAACACGACGTGAACCAGACCCGCCTGGCGGAGCGGCTGGACCAGGTGGTGGAAACGTGCGTGAACCGGGTGGGCGTCGAAGTGAATACGGCGTCGGGGCCGCTCCTCTCGTACGTCGCCGGCATCGGACCGACACTGGCGGAGAACCTTCTCGCGCTCCGGGAGGGTCGAGGAGGCCTGTCCACCCGGGAGGAGCTGCTCGACGTCCATCGCCTGGGTCCGGCGACCTTCGAGCAGGCGGCGGGCTTCCTCCGGATCCGGGACGGTGACCATCCCCTGGATGCCACCGCCGTCCACCCGGAGCGCTACGCCCTGGTGGACCGCATGGCCCGGGATCTGGACGTCGAGTTGTCGGAGCTGGTGGGAGACGAAGGTCTACTGGATCGGCTGGCTCGGACGCTGGATCGATACGTTGGGGAGGACGTGGGTCGACCGACTCTGGAGGACATCCTCGACGAACTGCGCCGGCCGGGTCGCGATCCCCGGGACGACTTCGAGCCCCCTTCCTTTCGGGAAGACGTCCGGAAGCCCGAGGATCTGGAGGAAGGGATGGTCCTGCAGGGGGTCGTCACGAACGTGGTGGCCTTCGGTGCCTTCGTGGACGTGGGGGTTCATCAGGACGGCCTGGTCCACATCTCCCAGCTCGCCGACCACTATGTGAAGGACGCCTCCGAGGTGGTGCGGGTGGGAGAAGCGGTCCGGGTGCGGGTGCTGAGCGTGGACCTCGAGCGCGGACGGATCGGTCTCTCCAGGAAGGCGGCGAAGGAGGGGTAGGGGCCCCACGTCGAAGGGCCGGGCGCCTTCCCCTGGATCCGCGAGATTGCGGGCGGCTCTGCTCGGTGGCAGGTTGGCACCCGCTGCCGGCCATCGAGATCGAGATGGAGGCCCACCGATCGGGGTGAAGCTACGAGCCTCGCCGAGCATGCTTCCAAGGAGACGAACATGATGTGCACCGCTGCCGTCCGCCCGGGCCCCGGGCCCCGATGTGCCGCTCCCGGAGTGGCCCTGTGCCTCGCTGCCCTGCTCACCGCCTGTGGAGCTGGAACGCCGGAGGAGACGGCCCTGTCTACGACGCAGATCGAGGCCATCCAGGACAGCCTCCGGGCGGTCGTGGACGAGGTGAACGAGGCGGCCAGCGCCAAGGATGCCGATGCCTTCATGGCCCTCTGGGCACGCACCGATTCGGTGGTCTACGTTCGCAGCGGGACCTCCTTTCTCGGCTGGGACGCCGTCGCCGAGAATCATCGCGAGGCGTTCGCAGGCCCCGGCACATGGTCCTTCACGGCCGAGGAGACGCACGTGAGGGTCCTGGGTCGGGACAGCGGCCTTGCAACGGCCTTCATCCGGACGGGGTCCACCGGAGCCTCCGGTGAGTCGAGCACGGGGTGGTTCACCATCACCATGGGGATCGAGCG
Source organism: uncultured Gemmatimonadota bacterium (assembly GCA_937136445.1). Classification (GTDB taxonomy): domain Bacteria; phylum Gemmatimonadota; class Gemmatimonadetes; order Longimicrobiales; family Gaopeijiaceae; genus JAJCZZ01. Next base: position 7,861 of record CAKZOQ010000402.1, on the reverse strand, counting down.
CCGTCCCGATGGTTGGAAGGTGGTCTACGCCCACGGGTCGTATCCGCCGCCGGGGACCTCGCCGTGGGGGTAGAAGACCAGATGCTCTCGGCCACCGGCGCCCCGGACACGATGGGGGCAGGCTCCGCAGTAGGGCATCCAGCGGCGCACCCCGGGGCCTCGGGCCGCGGGCTGGAGTGTGGCGTCGCGGAAGTCTGGTAGCTACCGAGGCTTCGGTCCCGCCCCACCCGGAAGAGGTGGGATCGGCGCAGGTGCGGCGAACGTGATCCCGAGGAGTGCCACTGCCAGGGATACGAAGTGCGGGCTATCCACTTCGTGAAGGCCGGCGAATCTCTGCAGGAGGGTGTCGAGGAGGAAGCGAGCCCTGAGTTCCTCGGTACCCAGGTCGAACCACTCCTGGCAGAAGTAGATGCTCCTCCGTATGGACGAGTGGTACAGGGCGGTGCCGGCAGGACAGTTGGCGCCCGGGGGTTCGCACACCAACGACATGTTGGACACAAGCTCCTTGCCCACCTTCGCATAGGCCACAGAAGCCTTCTGCAAGGTGGCCGCCGTTGCATCTCCGAGGAACTGCGTCACCTCGGCTTGGACCAGTGCCTGGCTGGAGAGGGAGGGGTTGGTGACGGCATCGAAGGCCGGATCCAACCACTTCTGCGCAAGACCCAGGGCTCGGCTGAGACGGTCCTTCTGCGGTCCGTCGCACGATCGATAGGTATCCACAGGGGGGGCGGCGGCCCCAGCCTGCGCGGACCCGGCGCCCAGAATCAGGTCCTGAACGAGATTGCTGAAGCTGTCGGCGTTGTCGAACGCCTCTTCGGTCGTCAGCGCGGAGTAGTAGCGCGCATGCGAGTAGGCCCGATCTGGAATACTGTGGGCCGCACCATGGAGGTGCATTCCTTCGTGGAGCAGCGTGTTCGCCTGGGTGTCCAGGCTCTCGGTGAAGAAGAGCGGGCAGAGGCCCACCGTACCGGCAGCCGGTGAGGCAAAGCCGTCGGCTCCCGCCTGACAGCTCGGATGGGTCACATCGGCGCACTGGACTCCCGTTCCCCCGCCAACCGCCGTCTGCACCCTCTTCAAACGGTCGGCCACCGCGGTCCCGATTTCTGCGTCTGCACGGTGGAAGTGGAGGTGAAGGGCGGCATCGACGGGAGCTTGTGCGGCATCGGCAGGGGCCTTCACGAAGCCCTCCAGCTGCTGAATCGCCTTCGTGAGCCACTCGCCCATCTTCGTTTCCGCCGCTGCGGCTGCGGTACCATCCGGCCCGGTACAGGGCGAAAGGGCCACCACCGGTCCAGCGGCGGCGGGCCCGGCAGCAGGCACCGCAGCGGGTGGAGCGGGTGCTGGAGCACCCGGTGCCGGGGCGAAGCGAAGCCCGTACGGTGGGGCGGCGGGCTGAGACGGGGGTGTCCCTCCCCGAGCCCATGCCGAGGCCGCCCGATTCGCCGCCGACTCCTCCAACCCGGGCCGGCCCACCCCCGAGCTTCTCCCGACTCCTCGGGACTGTTGCACCACGTGCGCGAGTTCGTGCGCCAGCAGCCGATCTCCCCAGGCCGTTCCTGGACGGTACGCACCCGACGCGAAGCCGATCTCGCCACCCGAGGACCATGCCACGGCCCCTGCACGGCGCGATATCCGCCCCCCCTCACCCCCGGCATGCACCCGGACCTTGGAGAAGTCGTGCCCGAACCAGCTCCCGAAGCGTTGGGCCGTGTCCCGCTGCAAGGGAGTTCCCGACCCGTTCACAGGTCGGGATGCCCCCGTTCCGATTCCGGCCTGCCGTGCCCTGCGCGCCGAGAACTCCATCCCTCTCACTCGGGGCTGTCCGCAGGAGCAGCATCTGCTCTCGTGGCTGCAGGCGGCTCCGGCCTTCGAGGGCCTGCCGGAGGGCAATGCGCGGCGCGCCATGGTGATCTCCTACCTAGAGAGCAGACGGACCGCCGAATCTGAAGCCGGCCGCCCATGCGACGCAATGTGCCGACGTCGGCCGCCGGAAGGCGATCTGACGCTCGGTGAGCTCCCGGAGCTGCGAGCCGGCGTCATCGGCATTCCACGTCCCTGGCCGTAGGCTGATCCAGGTGCCTCGTCCTCCGACATGTCGATCTCGCCGGCAGCGACGATGGATTGCCATCAGGTCCACCGCACTGCGTGTGCCTGCGTGCTTCAACTGCCGCAGGTCACCCGTACCCGTCGATTGAGCTCCCTGGCCGACTCGTTGTCGTCTGGCGAGATCAATGGCTGGGCTGCACCGACGCCGTCAGCCGACATGCGAGCCGCGTCGAGCCCCAAGGCCACCACCGCGTCGACCACCGCCTGCGCGCGCCGAAGGGAGAGGTCGAGGTTGTAGTCCTCGGATCCTTCCGTCGAGGTGTGCCCGACCACCGAGACCCGCCGAGCGTCTTCACGCGCCAGCCGATCGTACAGGTCGGCAATGACCGGCTCGCTCTCCGGCCGGATCACCGCCGAGTCGAAGGCGAAGTTCACATACACGTCGGTGCCACACACCACAGGGGCCGGAGGCGGCTCCGCGCCGCACCCCTCGGGGTCGGGGACATCGACTGCGGTGCGTGCATTGAAGCGGCCCCGGTTCGCCGCCACCGAGGCGTTGATGGAGCCGTCATCGTCGGCCACCAGGATCAAGGCTCCGGTACGTCCCGTGGCGGGGTCCTCGCCCGAGACCCGGGCCACCCGGCCGTTGACGGTGCCCTGGAAGCGGATCGTACCCACGCATCCGGTGATGGTGGTACCGTTCTGATGAAGCTCCAGGGGGTCCCCCCTGAGATCCTGGCGCTCGGTCAGACGGAGTTCCCAGCGGCCGTCGAAGGCCGTGGACATGGTCTGAGGCTCCTGCTCTCCGTACCCCATGAGTTCGCTGAACCATACCACCGTGCGTCCCTCGTCACCGGGCTCGATGAGGATCCCCCCGTCGAAGCGGACCCGTACCCATCGCACCGGTACGATGGAGTCGACGGCAACCGTGGTCGTCTCATCCTCCGTGGCGTGGGTCTCCAGTTCGAACGCCGCCAGGGGCCGAAATCCCCCATCGGGTCCGTCCGGGGACCCCGACACCTCCACCGAGCGAACGAATGTGGTGTTGCCGGGCGCCTCCATCACCCGGGGCACGCCGAAGCGCTCGAACCGCGTGGTAGCGGGAAGCTTGTAGACGAATTCCACCGGCCCCTGCCCGTCGTTCATCAGGACCATGCGGTATGGATCCCCGTCGATGGCGGTCAGGGCGGTGCCGGCGCTGCCCGACGCGAGGCCGGTCTGGGAGACGAAGAGCACCCCTCGGGCGTAGCTCAGGAGGTCGTCTCCGGGAAGCTCCTGTGGGGGTGCGGTGGCACGGAGAGCCGTGGCCAGGAACAGGACACCGACGCTGTGGAGGGGGATCTTCCAGTCCATGGCGTCAGCCTAGGATGCCGCCCCGGGCCCCCGCAACCTCACGGGACGACCGCTCGAGCTCGCCCGAGGCGGTCGGTACCAGCCGGAGGTGCGCCGCGGGCGTGAAGCACGTGGGGGACGCCTTCGTGCCACGCGTGGGCTTCGTCCCTCCGGTCGGGTGTGCGGACCGGGTACGCCACCATGGGTGTGCACCACCGTCCGGGCCCGGCCTGGATCAAGGAGATCAATCCGTGTTCACCGAGCGCCGCAACCGCGAACGAATGCGGCCGGTGGAACGATTCCTGTCGCTCAAGGTGACCAAGGTGCTCGCCTTCTGACGGTGACCGGGGTCTCCTCCCAGAGGAGCCACGGCTCGAGCGGGTGTGGGGCGCACCGTGGGTGGAGGATCCCCGCCGACCTCGCCCCGCCTGGCATGTACCTTGAAGTTCGAGACTCCCCGGGAAGGCCTCGGCCCTGCGCCGACCACCCTCCTTCCGATCCGACCGTTCCCCGGACCCCCGGCTACCATGAAGACACGTTCCATCGGCAGCCTTTCCGCCTCCACCGTAGGCCTCGGCTGCAACAACTTCGGCTGGCACATCGACGATGATGAGTCCCGGGAGGTCGTGGAGGCCGCCCTCCACGCCGGCATCACCCTGTTCGATACGGCCGACGTCTATGGAGACGGCGCGAGTGAGCGGTTCCTGGGCAAGGCGCTTGGCGACCGCCGGGACCAGGTACTCATCGCCTCCAAGTTCGGCTGGAACAAGGACGAGGGTGGAGGGGCGCCCGAATATGTGGAGGAGGCGTGCGAGGCGAGCCTCCAGCGGCTCGGCACCGACCGCATCGACCTGTACTACCAGCACAAGCCCGATCCAGCGACGCCGGTGGCCGAGACCATCGGGGCGCTGGCCGAACTGAAGGAGGCGGGGAAGATCCGCGCGTTCGCCTGCTCCAACGTCGACGCCGACCAGCTCCGCGAGGCCGACGATGCGGCGGGGGAGGCTCGCTTCGATGCCGTCCAGAACGAGTACAGCCTCCTTCATCGCGAGCCCGAACACGGCGTTTTGGATGCCTGCCGCGACCTGGACGTGGCCTTCGTGCCCTACTTTCCCCTGAAGAGCGGTCTGCTCACGGGCAAGTACCGGAGGGACGACGTGCCGGAGGGATCCCGCCTGGGCGGTCGGGAAGGCAGCCACTTCGACGGGATGGGCGAGCAGCTCCTCACCGAGAAGAACCTCGACGTCGTCGAGCGTCTCATCGACTTCTCCCGGGAGCGCGGCCACTCCCTCCTGGAGCTCGCCTTCTCGTGGCTCCTGGCCCACGGCCCCGTGGCGAGCGTCATCGCAGGTGCCACGAAGCCCGAGCAGGTCCGGAGCAACGCAGGGGCTGCCGGCTGGCAGCTCACCGACGAGGAGCGGGCGACCGTGGACCGGATCACGCGGCGGGTGGCGAGGACCGGTTGAGCCCGGCCCGCGGGGGTGCCGCCAGCCCTCCTGCGGACGGTGCCGGCAGGCCTTGCCACCTTCGGGTGCGTCGTCACGATCCGCCGGGGCGAAAGCCCCGAGGGTGAACCGCGCCGCGCCGGGTGTCGCACCTCGCGTCTTCCTCGTACCCTTCTTCCGCCGGGTCCCGATCCACCGAAGTCGCGGGGGGCGAGGATCCTCGAGTGCCCACCCGGAGGGTGATGACGTGACGCAGCCACGGACCGAATTCTCCGTCCTGACCTTCGACTGCTACGGGACCCTGATCGATTGGGAGCAGGGCATCTGGGATGCCCTTCAGCCCCTTCTCTGGTCCAACGAGTGCTCGCGGGTCCGGAGAAGCGAGGCCCTGGAAGCGTTCGCCGAGATCGAGAGCCGCCACGAGGCCTCGTTTCCAGAGCGTGTCTACGAGGCCGTGCTGGCCGGGGTGCATCGTGCCTTCGCCGACCGCTTCGATCTCGAGACCGACCGGACACTGGATCAGGCCTTCGGGAACTCCGTACGCCATTGGCCCGCCTTTCCCGATTCGGCCGATGCGTTGCGACGCCTGAAGGAGACCCACAAGCTGGTGATCCTCTCGAATGTGAGTCGGGCGGGCTTCGCGGCCTCGAACCGGAAGCTCGGGGTGACCTTCGACGCGGTCTACACAGCCGAGGACATCGGGTCGTACAAGCCGTCGTTGGACAATTTCCGCTACATGCTGGATCGGCTGAGGGAGAGCCACCAGGTGGCGGCGGGCGAGGTCCTTCATACGGCGCAGAGCCTCTTTCACGATCACGTCCCGGCGAAGGAGATGGGACTGGCCTGCGCCTGGATCGATCGGCAGGGTCTGACCCACGGCGGGTCGTGGGGGGCGACCGCGCGGGTCGAGTCCCGACCGGAGGTGGACCTCACCTTTCCCTCGCTCGCTGCGATGGCGGATGCGATGTGATCCTCATCGGAATCGACTGCGCGACGCAGTACCGGAACGTGGGGATCGCTCGAGGAAGCTACCGAGACGGGGTGGCGCTCGAAGCCGTGGAGATGGGCGGACCGGCCACGGAGGATCGCCTGGTCGAATGGATCGAGGGGGAGGAGCCGTGCCTCATCGCCATGGATGCCCCACTCGGGTGGCCCGATGCTCTATCCCGCTCCCTCGTGGACCACTACGCCGGCCGGGTTCTCGCCGACGATGCCCACGCGCTCTTTCGGAGGCGGACGGATCGATTCATTCGGTCCCGCGTCGGAAAGCAGCCCCTGGACGTCGGAGCGGACCGGATCGCCCGGACGGCGCATGCCGCCCTGTCGCTCCTCCATCGCCTCCGGGAACGAACCGGAGAGCGGATTCCCCTGGCCTGGGAACCGGACTGATCCTCTCCGTGGGGGCGCTGGGCACGATCCCGAAGGCCGGCAACTACGTGCGCATCATCGACGAGCGCAACCTGGACCGGCTGCAGGACCTGCTGGAGCCCGACCAGGTCCTGATCGGTGGAGGGCGAGACCGCGACGAGCGTACCATCGAGCCGACGATCATGACGAATGTGGGCTGGGACGATCCCGTGATGGAGGAGGAGATCTTCGGGCCGATCCTGCCGGCAAGCTGGCTTGGATCAAACGCCTGTACGGGCAGTGGTAGTGAGCGAGGGAGGGGGGGCGCCCGAGGCATTGCGCGAGGCGCGGCCGCCGTGCCCCAAGCACCAGGCGGAGGAGGAAGATGTTCGCCCTGAGTCCCCGGTCCTTGTCGGAAGGCCGACGGGGTTCCTCACGCCGAGGATCCCTCGGGCGTTATCCTACGGGCCATCCGATGGATGCCGCATTCGACCGTTCCCATGGAGCTCTCATGCCTTCCTCTCCCGAGTTCCTGGACCGGCTCCGGTCGCTCTGTCTGGCCCTCCCCGAGGCCAGGGAGGTGGAAGCCTGGGGCGCGCCGACCTTCCGGGTGAAGACGATGTTCGCTACCTACTCGGCGCCCGACGGGTACGGAGCAGAGGGGCGCCCCAGCGCCTGGGTCAGGGCGGAACCGGTGAACCAGGACCTCTTGGTGGGGAGCGATCCCGACCGTTTCTTCGTGCCACCCTACGTGGGTGGGAAGGGCTGGATCGGTGTCTACCTGGACGACGCCACCGACTGGGACCAACTCGCCCGGCTCCTTCGCGACGGGTGGCGGATGAGCGTCCCGAAGAAGCTGCTGGAGCAGGAGGACGAGGGGGGATGAGGGTCCTCACGGAGGTGGGGCTCAGTCGCTCGGTCGACCGATGGGGGTGCGCGTCGCCCCGCGATCGGTGAATCTCGCCAGCTCCGCCTCGTAGCGGTCCCGGTCGAACCGGAAGGGCCCGAAAGCGTCGTATCGGCGGAACACCTCCCCCGAAGGATCCCGGTGGAAGGGCGGATCGAACCCGTCCCAGGTGACGACGTCGTGGGCGACCGTCACCCGCACGTGCAGCGGCCAACAGGCCACGATGCCGCAGGCGCATCCCAGCACCGGGATCTTCCCGTCCTCCCGCTCGTGGACCGGGGAGGGCGACCCGAGGAAGTGGGACCGCACCGACCGGAGGTTGCTCCGCCGGATCCCTGCGTAGGCCCCGGCCAGCCTTCCCTTCCCGGCGGCCATTTCCAGCTGCCGGATCTGGTCGATGAGGTCCTCTCCATTGATCCGAGGCAGGAGCATGCCGGCGCCGTCTGGGCGGTCCGGGTCCTCCTGAAGGTCCAGCGCGAAGGTGTCCATGGGCCGGGTGGTGGGTCGCCGGAGAGCCCTCGAGGGGCGGGGTGGGGGCGATGAAACGCCAGAGAAGGGTCGGGAAGAATGCCGCTCACGTCCATGGTACCCCGCGCCCACCACCCGAAAGAACTCGCCTGGAGAAATCGCTTGTAGTCCGCATCGGCGGCGTAGCATATTCGACCTTCCTCGACCACGCGGGGGCCCGCACGTGGGCCCTCTTCAAGATGCCGCATGCCCAGCGCAGGAGATCCCATGTCCGGTGCCGTACTCCGAATCCGCTCCTCGACGCTCCTCTCGGGAG
>CAKZOQ010000401.1 GCA_937136445.1 uncultured Gemmatimonadota bacterium | reverse complement strand
ATCTGAGCCACACCGGAGCCGCCGCCTTCGCCGCCCTCGTCTTCTGGAGCGCCCTCCGCGCCCGGGACGGCTCCGCCGCCTGGGGCCTCCTCACCGGCGCCGCCGCAGGGGCCATGGTCCTGACCCGGCCCTGGACGGGCCTGGTCCTCGGGGCCGCCCTCACCGCGGCGCTCTGGCTGCCGGGACTCCGCCGAGGAACCGACCCCCTCGGGCCCACCGACGTGAGTCCGGCGACGCCGGAGGCGCGATGGCTCCTGCGCCGCGTCGGCTCCGCGGTGGCCGGGGGCCTCCCCCTGGCCATGGGCTTCCTGCTCTGGAACCGGGTCCTCTACGGAGGCGTCCTCCGGCTGGGCTACACCGCCGCCTTCGGCGACGCCCACGGACTGGGCTTCCACGCCGATCCGTGGGGGAACCGCTACGGTCCGCTGGAGGCGTTGGCCTACACCGCCTCGGACCTCTCCACCCTGGGGACCCACCTCCTGGAATCCCCCCTCTCCCCCGTCCTGCTGGTGGGTGCCGCCCTGGTGCTGGCCACCCGCTGGCCTCGAGGCACCGGCGTCCTCCTGGCATGGGCGGGGGCGGCTCTGGTGGGAAACGCCCTCTACTGGCACCACGGCCAGCACCTGGGCCCCCGCTTCCTCTACGAGACCGCCCCGGCGTGGGCGGCCCTCACCGCCGCAGCCGTCTACGCACTGCACCGCACCCCGCGCTTCGGTGGACCCTGGCTCCGCTGGACGGCGCTGCTGGCCGTGGCGGGCATGGTGCTGCTCCTCCCCGAACGGGTGCGGACCGTACGCACCGCCCTGGCGCCGACGGCCTCCGTCCCCTCGCCCCCCGCGCCGACGGGTCGGTCCCTGGTGCTGGTCCACGGAAGCTGGTCCGGTCGGGTGGCGGCGCGCCTGGTGCAGACGGGGGTGCGCAGGGATTCGGTGGAGACGGCGCTCCGGCGGAACGGGCTCTGCCAGGTGCACCTCCACGCCCGGGCTCGCCTCGCGGGAGCCCCGCCGCCTCCGCTCGACTGGCGACCCGCGCCCGGATCGCCGGCCTCGCTGCAGGTCGTGGAGCTCTCCCCCGGCAATCGGGTGCGTCTCGAGCAGGGCTCCCTTCCGCCGGACTGCGCCGCCGAGGCCCGAGCCGACGCACGGTCCGGGACGCTGGAGCTCGTCACCCTCCTCTGGCAGGCACCTCCGGACCCCACACACCCCACCCTCCTGGCTCGGGACCTGGGCCCGGTGGGCAACCAGGCCGTCCTGGAGGCCCACGCCGACCGCACCCCCTGGGTCGCCCTCCCCGACGGCACTGGAGGCATCCGACTCCTGCCCTACGCGGAGGGCATGGCCCGGCTGTGGGGCCCGGAGCAGGGGGAGGACGCAGCCACCGGCGGGTGAGCCTGGTCGTCTCGTGTGGTGTCCGCCGAACTAGGGGCGCGGGAGGGTCCGCACCCTGCCCAGGAGGGCGTAGTCGGCACCCCCGAGCCGGGCCACCGGCCGGAGCGCCTCGGGATCTACCCGGTGGGTCCCCGGCGCGAAGCCCAGCTCCTCCGAGACCCGGAGGTGCACCACCTCCCCGATGACCAGCGTGTTGGGCGCCTCGCCCAGGGGCACCTCCTGGCGCACCCGGCACTCCAGCACCACCGGAGCGCCGGCCACCGTCGGCGCATCGATCACCCGGGCCGGCACGACCTCCAGTCCGGCGCCGGCGAACTCGCTCTCGGTGGCCGGCAGCTCCGCCGAGGTGGCGTTCATGGCCTCAAGGAAGGGCTCCGTTACCACGTGCACGGCGAAGGCCCCCTGCTCCCGGACGTTGCGGAGGGTGTCCTTCGGCACCCACCCGCCATCGCTGTCCCGGCGGTGCCCCACCGATACGCCGACCTGGAGGGGGGAGGACGACAGGGCGGCGAAATAGCTGAACGGGGCGAGGTTCGCCGTACCGTCCGGTCCCCAGCTCCCGATCCACCCGATGGGTCGGGGAACGACCAGGGAGGTGAGGAGCTCGTAGCGAGCCCGGGCGGTGAGATCACCCGGGCGGAGTTCCCTCACCGACTACTGATTGGTGGGTACTTCCAGCACCTGGCCGGCGTAGATGCGACTGCCGCGGAGTCCGTTCACCGACCGGAGGTCGTCCACGGAGATGCCGTGGCTCCGGGCGATGGTCCACAGGGAGTCGCCGCTCCGCACCGTGTAGGCCATCTGGGCCGTCCGGCGGGTCGCCGTGCGGGTCTGCATGCGCTCCACGTGCCGCTCGTACTGTTCCGGGAAGACGGCCACGTGGTAGTGCGGCGGATACCGCTCCCGGGTGGCCTCCAGCACACCCCCGCGCTCCAGGGAGAGCAGGACGCCCTCGAGCCAGGATCGGCAGGCCCGGTTCCGGCTGTAGCGGAGGTCCAGCGCCATCCCGGTGGGGTGGACCGACCGGGCGGAGGCGTTACGGGGCTGGCGGGTGGTGGGGCGGGTGAGGCTGGTCACCACGAGCTGCTCGCCACAGGCCGCCCGGTACTGGGCCCCGAGCCGGCGGATGAAGAGGGCGACCTCCGGCCGGGCATAGGGGAAGGAGACGGCGTGGAGCGTGTAGTTCCGGTCCGGCCGAACCCGCACCAGCCAACCCTGGTCCGCGAAGTAGCGCACCCGGCTGTCGGTGTCGATGTAGGTGAAGTCGTGGGCTCGGGCCTGGATGTTCTGGCGGTCCAGCGAGGTGGACGAGCCCCGGAGGCTCTGGGCAGACCCGGGGGCGACGAAGAGGCCCGAGGCCAGGAGGGTGGCGGCCACGGCCACCAGGGATCGGGTGAGGGTCGTCGTGTCGGAGGACGTCATCGTCGGTCGTGTACGATGGAGGAGACGCCGTGGCGAAGGGGCGTCCCCATGGATAAACATCTGTTTCCACCTGCGCAAGCGCAGGCGTTCGGCCAAGGCAGGACTCCCAATATGGAGGGACCGACCGGGTCCTCGTCAAGCGCACCTGTACGACGGGGCCGACCCCCCGTACAGGAGGCCGGCCCCGGAGCCGCACGATGGGTGTGGCTCAGACGGTGTCCAGCCAACCGCCCTGGGCCTTGGCGAAGCGCTTGGCCACCCGGTCCCAGTTGATCAGCTCGGTCCACGCCTCGAGGTAGTCGGGGCGCCGGTTCTGATAATGCAGGTAGTAGGCGTGCTCCCAGACGTCCACTCCGAGGATGGGGGTGAACCCGTGGAGGAGCGGACTGTCCTGGTTGGCCGTGGAGATGCACACCAGATCCCCCTTGGCGTCCACCGCGAGCCAGCCCCAGCCGGAGCCGAACTGGCTTCCCGCCGTGGAGCGAAGGGTCGAGGTGAAGTCGTCGAGCGATCCGAAGGCGTCGTCGATGGCCGAGGCCAGGTCACCGGAGGGCGCGTCGGCACCACCCGGAGTCATGATGTCCCAGAAGAGGGCGTGGTTGGCGTAGCCACCGCCATTGTTCCGCACGCCAGTCTGGACCGTGTCCGGGAGGGACTCCAGCCCCCGGAGGAGCTGCTCGGCCGAGAGCCCGTGAAGGTCGCTGTGCCCCTCCAGCGCGGCGTTCAGCTTCTTGGTGTAGCCGGCGTGATGCTTCCCATGGTGGATCTCCATGGTCCGGGCGTCGATGTGCGGCTCGAGGGCGTCGTGATCGTAGCCGAGTGGGGGAAGCTCGAAGGGGTAGGCCATTCCATGCTCCTCTGGATGGTGAACGGTCGGGATCGCAGTCGGTGTCTCAGGCGACGGCGCGCCCCTAGGTTGGGAAGGCCGGCACCTGGCCCGTCGTACCCCGAACTCGCCTGATGTTGCACCCCGATCCCCGCCTCGCCCGTGACGCCGTCGCCCTCCCCTGAGCCTGCCCGGACGCGGCGGATCCTCCTGGTGGACTGTGACGCCTTCTACGTCCAGGTCGCGCGGCTGGAAGACCCGGAAGGGGTGGGACGCACCCGCCTGCTCATCGTGGGCGGGAGCTCCTCGGGGCGGGGTGTGGTCACCTCCGCCTCCTACGCCGCCCGGGAGTACGGGGTGCGGTCGGCCATGCCCACGGCACGGGCCCTCCGCCTCTGCCCCCGCGCCACGGTGGTCCCGGTCCCGCGGGAGGCCTGCTCTCGACGCAGCCGGGCGGTGCGGAGCGCGCTGGAGGAGCTGGCCCCGGTGGTCCAGGCCGCCTCCATCGACGAGTTCTACCTGGACCTCACCGGAACCGAGCGCCTCTTCCGCGGCGAGACGCTGGAGGACACCGCCCGACGCATCCGCCAGGAGGTGCTGGAGCGGACGGAGGTATCGGTCTCCATCGGAGGAGGAACGCGGCGCCTCATCGCCAAGCTGGCCACCACCGAAGCCAAGCCCGCCGGGGTCTACATCGTGCCGCCCGGCGAGGAGGAGGCCTTCCTCCGGACCCTGGACCTGGCCGCCATCCCCGGGGTGGGGCCGGCGCTCCTGGCGTCTCTGAAGGAGCGGGGGCTGGTGCGGGTGGAGGACGCCCTCCAGCTCCAGGAGGAGTGGCTCCGCCGCTGGTTCGGGGAGCGGCGGGGGCGGTGGCTCTGGCGGAGGATCCGGGGGCTGGACGACAGCGAGGTGGACCCCGACAGCCGACGGAAGAGCATCTCCTCGGAGCGGACCTTCTCCCGGGACCTCACCGAGGACCACGAGCTGGAGCGGCGCCTCCTGGAGCTCACCGGCGACCTCGCCGCCACCCTCCGGACCAAGGGATTCCGGGCCCGCACCGTCACGGTGAAGCTCAAGGACCACCGCTTCCGGGTCCGACAGCACAGCCGCACGCTCCCGGAGCCGGTGGAATCGGACCAGGCGGTGACGGAGGTGGCGCGAGCCCTCCTGCACGAGCTGCGGGAGGAGGAGCGCAGCGCCACCCGGCTCCTCGGTGTGGGGCTCTCTGGTCTGGTGGATGCCGACACCCCGGTCCAGCTCGGGCTCTTCTCCGGCGAGGCGGCACCGGTGGAGACGGAACGGGATCGAGCACTCTCCGCCGCCCGGGATCAGCTCCGGCACCGGTTCGGCGAGGGGGTGGTCCGCCCCGGTCGCCTCCTGGACGGCCCCAGCCCCGGTCGGCGATCCTCCTCCCCCGATCCCGCCGAACCCGAACATCCGCCCGACGCCACCCTGAACGAGCCCGATCCATGAGTCCTCCCCGGCCGACGCCTCCCCCAACCACCCCCTCCACAGGCGAATCGTCGCGCCTCCTGGAGCTCCTCTGGCCCGAGGGCACTCCGCTGGTGGGGATGATCCACCTCCCCGCCCTCCCCGGCGCCCCTCGATGGGGAGGATCCATGGAGGCGGTGCTCGAGCGGGCCCTGAGGGACGCCAGCGCGCTGGAGGATGCGGGGCTGGACGGCGTCCTGGTGGAGAACTTCGGCGACGTGCCGTTCCACGGAGGCGCCGTACCTCCGGAGACGGTGGCCGCCCTGGCACGGGTCACGGCGGCCGTGGTGGAGGCGGTGGACGTCCCCGTGGGCGTGAACGTCCTCCGGAACGATGCCCGGGCGGCGCTGGGCGTTGCGGTGGCGGCGGGCGCCCGCTTCATCCGGGTGAACGTGCACACCGGCATCATGTGGACGGACCAGGGAGCCGTCGAGGGTGCCGCCGCCGAGACGCTCCGGACCCGCGCCGCCCTGGGGCATCCGGTGGCGATCCTGGCGGACGTCCTGGTGAAGCACGCAACGCCGCCCCCGGGGCTGGAGGCCGCCGCCGACGCCCGGGACGCCTGGCATCGGGGGTTGGCCGACGGGCTCCTGGTCACCGGCGCCGCCACCGGCCACCCCACCGACGACGCTCTCCTCGCCCAGGTACGGGAGGCCGTGCCCGACGCGCCCGTCTGGGTCGCCAGCGGCGTGACCGTGGAGACCGTGCGGGCCACCCTGGAACAGGCCGACGGCGCCATCGTGGGGACGGACCTGACCCGGGGCGGCGCCGCCGGAAGCGGCGTGGATCCCCAGCGGGCGAAGGCCCTCGTGGAGGCCGCCCGGGCATCGTCCCCCGACGCACCGAGCCCCCCGCCACCGGGAGGGTGACGGGGGGCTCGACCTACCCGGGCTGCCTCAGGAGCGTGGCCCGACGGTCGTCAGCCGCGTCCTTCCTTCTGGCGCTTCTTCCACTCCTGGTGCTTGATGGCGTTCTCGTGCCAGGGCTCCCGCTGGAAGTACGAGCGGGTCTCCTCCGCCACCTGGGGCGCCAGGAAGAGGAGGGCGATGAGGTTCGGGATGATGACGATGGCCAGCGCCACGTCCCCCAGCGACCACACCACGGCGAGGGGCACCACCGCCCCCAGGAAGTGCATCAGGACGAAGAGGCCCTTGTAGGGCAGCACTGCCCCGTGGCCGAAGAGGTAGTTGGCACATCGGTCTCCGTAGTAGCTCCACGAGATCGCCGTGGAGACGGCGAAGAGGAGCACGCCGAAGAGAACGATGTAGTGGCCCCAGTCGCCCAGGGGAGCCAGTCCTCGCCGGAAGGCCTCCATCGTGAGGGGCGCTCCACTCTCCACGGCGTCGCCGTACAGGATGGTGTACTCCTGACCGTCGTCCGCCACCGCCACGTTCCGCTCGGGGAAGATGGTCCCGGTGAAGGGCGCCGTCTGCCCGGCGTCCACGTAGAGTTCCTCCACCGGCGCCTCGTGCCAGGAGATGAGCGGGGCGCCCGGACCGGTCTCGGTGTGCTGTCCGGCTTCCACACGGATCTCGCCCACCACGTCGACGCCGACGTACCGGCCGTTGTCCTGCACGGCGGTGTAGGTGAAGTCACCCGTGCCCACGGTGATCTCGGTGGGGACGCGCGCCGTGTGCATCCCCGTCATGATGATGACCAACCCCGTCATGGAGCAGATGAGGATGGTGTCGATGAAGGGCTCGAGAAGCGCCACCACACCTTCGGAGACGGGCTCGTCGGTCTTGGCGGCGGCGTGGGCGATGGGCGCCGAGCCCTGCCCCGCCTCGTTGGAGAAGAGCCCGCGTCGGACCCCCCACATGAGCGTCACCAGGAAGGCCCCGGTGCCCACCCCCGCGATGCCGGCGGAGGGGTTGAAGGCCTCCCGGAAGATGGTGGTGAAGGCCGGCACGACCTCGCCGGCGTTCAGACCGATGATGGTCATGGCCCCCAGGACGTAGATGGCCGCCATGACCGGAGCCAGGATGGAGGTCACCCGCCCGATGCGGCTGATCCCACCCAGGATGACGATGCCCACCACAACGGCGGTCACGGCCCCGCTGAGGGCCACCGGAACGCCGAAGGTGGTGCCCATCGTGTCGGCCACCGTGTTGGCCTGCACCGCATTCCCGGTGAGGAAGGCGGTGAAGCCGAGCATGACCGCGAAGAAGACCGCCATGGGCTTCCAGGCCGGGCCGAGGCCACGCTCGATGTAGTACATGGGCCCGCCGGAGGCCGCACCCTCCCAGGCATGGGCCCCGCCCACCTCGTCCACGTCCCGGTACTTCAGGGCCAGCGTCACCTCGGCGAACTTGGTCGCCATCCCCACCAGCGCAGTCACCCACATCCAGAAGAGAGCGCCGGGTCCGCCCCAGTGGATGGCGATGGCCACACCGGCGATGTTCCCGATCCCCACCGTGGCGGAGAGCGCCGTCGTCAGCGCCTGGAAGTGGCTGACGTCACCGGGCTCGTCCGGATCGTCGTAGCGTCCCGTGGTGACCGCCAGGCCGTGGGCGAACCTGCGGAACTGGACGAATCCCGTCCGCAGCGTCAGGTAGAAGCCCGTCCCCAGGAGGAGGATCACCATGAAGGGGATGTTCTCCCCGCCCACGGAGATCCCCAGGTTCACCA
>CAKZOQ010000400.1 GCA_937136445.1 uncultured Gemmatimonadota bacterium | reverse complement strand
CTCGGCGCCCTGGTGGGGGGCCCCACCCGGCTGGCGTCCTGGGCCCCGTGGGCCGCCGCCGCCGTGGGGGCAGGGGTGGTCCTGGGCCTGCTTCCACCCGTCTTCCGTCGCCTGGCGGCCCTGTGGTTCCGACTCGCACGCCAGGAGGAGCCCGAGGGTCTGGGGAGCCTCCAGGCCCTCGGCTGGTTGGCCCTCTACGGAGTGAACTGGGTGGTATACGCCGTGGCCTTCTGGATGCTGGTGGCCAGCCTCGGCGTGGACGCGCCGCTCCTGCCGGTGGCCTCGGCCTTTGCCGCGGCGTACGTCCTTGGCTACGTGATGATCTTCGCCCCGGCGGGACTCGGGGTGCGAGAGGGGTTTCTGGTAGCGCTGCTCACCCCCCATCTGGGCCCGGGGCCGTCCGGGGCCGCGGCCGTCGTGGCTCGCCTGTGGACCACCGGGGTGGAGCTGGTGCCGGCGGCGCTCTTCTGGGTGCGGATCGTGAAGGAGGACGGGACGGGTGAGTGACGAGCGCATGGTGGTCATCATTCCCACCTACAACGAGCGGGAGAATCTTCCGCGAAAGGTGCCCCTGGTCCTGGAGCAGGACCCTCGGATCGACGTCCTCGTGGTGGACGACAACTCCCCGGACGGCACCGGCCGGCTCGCCGACGAGATGGCCGAGGCGGAGCCGCGGATCCACGTGCTCCACCGATCCGAGAAGGGGGGTCTGGGCGCGGCCTATCTGGCCGGCTTCCGCTGGGGGCTGGATCGAGGCTACGACCTCCTCTTCGAGATGGATGCCGACATCTCCCACCCGCCGGACGCGCTTCCCCGGCTCATCGAGGCCGCCCGGGAGCACGACGTCGTCATCGGCTCCCGCTACGTGGACGGTCGAGTGAATGTGCTGAACTGGCCCCTGACCCGGCTCTTCGTCTCGGTCTTCGGGTCCTGGTACGCTCGGACCATCACCCGCATGCCCGTCCGGGATGCCACTGGAGGGTACAACGGGTGGCGTAGGCAGGTCTTCGAGACGGTGGATCTGGAGGCGGTACGGTCCAACGGATACGCCTTCCAGATCGAGCTGAAGTTCCGGGCCTGGGCCAACGGCTTCTCCCTGGTGGAGGTCCCCATTCTCTTCACCGAGCGGGACACCGGGGAATCCAAGATGTCCAAGGCCATCGTCCGCGAGGCGGTCTGGCGGGTCTGGTGGCTCAAGCTCATGCAGCTCTTCGGGAGGATCTGATGAGCGGTGCCGACACGCCCCGCATCGGGAAGGAGTACTACGACTCCAGCGACTACTTCGAGGGCGACGCCGACCACCTCCAGGACATGGAGAGCGCTTTCCAGCGCTACCGGATCCGGAAGGTCCTGGAGATCCACGAGCCGGGACCGGGCGACCGCGTCGCCGATCTGGGGTGTGGGTGGGGCACCTTCGACTTCGTCCTGGCTCCCCGGGTGAGGGAGGTCGTGGGGATCGACTTCAGCGAGAAGAGCATCGAGCTCTGCCGCCGTCGTCTGGCCAACACCGACTTCAAGAACGTCCGGTTCCTGTGTGCCGACGGAGGGGACACCGGCCTGCCCGAGGCCAGCTTCGACCTGGTCCTCGCCGCCGACCTCTACGAGCACCTCTATCCCGAGGACTCCCGGAGGGTCACCGAGGAGGCCTTCCGGATCCTGCGTCCCGGGGGACGGTTCAGCGTCTGGACCCCCCATCGGGGCCACCTCCTCGAGCACCTGAAGAACAACGACATCCTCCTGAAGCGGGACGTCAGCCATGTGGACTACAAGTCCATGGCCCGCCTACGAGACCTCCTGGAGGACGCGGGGTTCGAGGTCGAGCGCGCCTACTACGCCGAGTCCCACCTTCCGGGGCTCCGCCAGGTGGAGCGGGCCCTCCAGGGCTTCGTGCCGCTCCTTCGGCGGCGGATCGCCATGCTGGGTCGGAAGACCCACGGCGGGTCCGCGGGATCGAGCCGCGGCGCGTCGGGGGCAGGCCAGGGGGAAGGGTGAAGGGTGTCCGAGGTGCCTCGGACGGACCTCATATGATACCCGATATAGAGCATGCTATATCATTGTGGCACAATGTTTTGTGTGGGTACATGGTGCGTCGGTCAGGACGGAGATCCGTGGCCGGACGATGGGCCGGGCTCGCCGTGATGGTGCTCCTCCTGTCCTCCTGTACCCTCGTGGGGTATCCCGGTGGGTCGCCGCCTCCACCGTCCGCGTCGGCCAGCGACCGCTCCGGAGAGCCGGTGACCCGCGACGAGAACGAGAATCTGGACGAACGTCGGGACTTCCGACGGGATCGGGCCCCCAGGGACGCCGGCGAGGTGGATCTGGCCGCCGTCCCCGACGCCGTGCCGAGAGCCGAGCCCCGGGCCGCGTACGGGAACATGGAGGAGTACGAGGTCTTCGGCCGGACCTACCGCGTGATGGAGTCCTCCACCGGATACGAAGCCGAGGGGATGGCCTCCTGGTACGGGATGGAGTTCCAGGGCCGGTCCACCTCGAGTGGCGAGCCCTTCGACGTCTACGCCATGACGGCGGCCCACCGGACCCTTCCGCTCCCGACGTACCTCGAGGTCACCAACCTGGAGAACGGGCGGACGGTGGTGGTTCGGGTCAACGACCGCGGACCCTTCCACGACGACCGCCTCGTGGACCTCAGCTACGTGGCGGCCTGGAAGCTGGGGATCGTCCAGTCCGGGACGGCCCGTGTGCGGATCCGGGCGCTGGAGCCGGCGTCGGGAGGCTGAGGCCTGGATTCCGACGTTCCGACTCGCGGGGGAGGGTCGAGGAAGGGCGGAAGAGATCCGCCGGGCGATCTGAATCGGAAGCGAAACCGACCCCGTCCGAAGGTCACTTGACATAATATATATTATACGAAGTGCATCGGGCCCAGGGTGCGCGGCGATGCCGACGACGGTCCCCGCGGCGAGTGAGGTCGGGACGGTCCCGCGGCGAATGAGGGTCGCCCGCCATTCGGCGAGAATCCCCGGGCTCGAATCAGGTCCGCAGCTCGGCCAGCCGCATCTCGTAGCGACCCCGGATCTGGGCCTCGTCCTCGCCCACACCGTCCAGGAGCCGCTGGTAGAGGGTGATGGCGCCCTCGGCGTCCCCCTGCGTCGTACGGATGCGCGCGGCGGACTCCAGAGCGTCGCGGATCTGGAAGTTCAGGTCCGATCGGTCGGCGATCTCCAGGTAGAGCCCCACGGCGTCCTCCCACCGGCCCTCCTGCTCGTAGGCGGCGGCCAGGAGTCCGGCGGCCTGAAGCTCCAACGGATCCCGAGGCGACGCGGCCATGGGCTCGAGGACGGCGAGGGCCTGCTGCGGCTCGCCCGTCTCCAGGTAGAGTTCCCCGAGGAGAAGCCGGGCCTCCCCGGCGTAGGCGCTGCCGTCGAATCGCTGCAGGAAGGTGGAGAGCTCCGCCTTGGCGCCCTCGCGGTCCTGAAGCGCGATGGTCTGGTGGATCTGTTCCAACTGGGTGCCGGCCTGCTGTGCCACCGTACTCCGGTAGTTGCCGTAGTACACCAGGGCTGCCACGCCGAGGATCAGGATCACCCCCAGCACGGTCAGGAGCTGCTGGTTGTTCTGGGCCCACTGGGAGATTTCCAGCGTCTTCGCGATGAAGACGTCGTCCGGATCGTGATCCTTCTTCTGGGAGCGGCGGCGCGCTCCGGGGTGTTTCTTGCTCATGGACAGACCGACGTGGTTGGATGGCGGGGACGGCCGAAACAGCCTTGAAAGCTAGATCTGGTGCGGGGTGAGGTCAACGCGACCTGCGGACTCTCAACCCGTCGGAACCGCGGGCTCCGCCGGCGAGCTGAAGCCGGCCAGCTCCAGAAGGCCTCGAGGCTTCGCCAGTACCAGCCGACCGTCCTCGTCGGTGTCCAGATGGCCCTCGTAGAGCCAGTCGTTCAGGAGGGTCGTGACGGTGGCCCGGTGGGATCCGGCGAGATCGGCCAGGATCTGATGGGTCAGGCGGACGCCGAGGCGTACGGCCCGCTTCTCCCGCTCGCCGCAGCGCTGAGCCAGATCCAGGAGGACCTCCGCGAGTCGTTGCGCGGCATCGGGACCACGGGAGCCGGACTGGCAGTGCCGGAGGCGGTGCATCTCCCGTTGGACGGCCTCCAGATAGGCAGCGAAGCTCTTGCTCGCGGTCCGGAGCCCCCGGAGCACCGACCGGGGTGGAAGCCCGTGCACCACACAGGGTCGTGCCACAACGGCGGCGTAGCGACGCGTCCCCGCGATGAGGGCTTCGTCGCCGAAGAGCTCCCAGGGCAGCGCCAGGCAGACCGCCCGCTCCCGACTTCCTTTCTCCAATCCCGGCAGCGTGAGCTTCACCACGCCCTCGCGGACCAGGAAGACCTCGTTGGCGGGATCTCCCGGTCCGTAGAGTACGACGCCCTTGGCCAGCGATCGCGGCTCCGACTCCTTCACCAGTCGGTGGAGCTTCCGGTCTCGGGGGGGTGCCAGCCGAAAGGGCACGTCTCAGTCCTCCTCGCCGCCTGCCCCCGGCGGACGCCGGAAGGGACGGTGTGAGGACGGAGACGGTGGGACGGCCACGAAGGATCCGGAAGTAGGATGGGCGTCGGACGGGGGTAGGATAACGCCCTCCCCTTCCGCGTCAAATCAGGTGCCCCCGCCCTGCGGGACCCCGGATCGGCGATGCGATCCCGGGTTTGCTGCGGCCTGGCGTCCCCTCCTCCGGACGGCCAATCTAGGAATTCATGCCGTCTCTCCGACGACTCCGTAGGTGCCATGCGTTCCACGCTCCGTCTCCCCGTTTCCGCCTGCCTCCTCGGGCTCGGCTTCGCCGCGGCATCGGCGTGCGGGCCCGCCGACCCGGCGGTCTCCTCCTCCGATGCCGCGTCTGCTGTGCCGGAGTTCCCATCCACCAACCGCCCGGAGGTCCGAGGCACCCACGGGGCCGTCTCCGCCGGCCAACCCCTCGCGGCCCAGGCGGGGCTGGAGGTCCTGAAGGAAGGGGGGCACGCGGTGGACGCGGCGGTGGCCATGGCCGCGGTGCTGGCGGTGGTCCGGCCCCACATGAACGGGGTCGGAGGAGACGCCTTCGTTCTCTTCTGGGACCCGGAGGCCGGCACTGTGCGGGCCCTCAACGGGAGCGGACGGGCCGGAGCGCTGGCGACCCCGGAGTTCTTCGCGGATGCCGGCGAGAACGAGATGCCCTACACCGGTGCCCTCTCGGTGAGTGTGCCCGGCGCCGTGGCCGCGTGGGTGGATGCCCACGCCGAATACGGCCGACTGCCCCTGGCGCGGCTCCTGGAGCCCGCCATCGGCTACGCCCGGGATGGCTTTCCCGTCACCACGCGCCTGGCGTCGGACATCGAGGATCAGGGAGGCGACCTGGCGCCGGAGGCGGCGACGCTCTACCGACCGCGGGGCAGCGCCCCGGAGCCGGGCACCCTCCTCCGCAACCAGGCCCTGGCCCGGACACTGGAGCGGATCGCAGACCAGGGGAAGGCCGGCTTCTACCAGGGCCCTGTGGCGGAGCGCATCGCCGCCTTCCTGGAGGAACGGGGCGGCTACCTGCGAGCGTCGGATCTGGCGGAGCACACCTCCACCTGGACGGAACCGCTCCGGGTGTCCTACGAGGGACATGACATCCATGCCTTCCCGCCGAACACGCAGGGCATCGCCCAGGTGCAGCTCTTCGAGATGGCCAAGGCGCATGACCTGCCGGGGATGGGCCACAACTCCCCCGCGTACCTCCACACCCTCGTGGAGCTGAAGAAGCTCGCCTTCGCCGACCGGGATCGTTGGGCCTCCGATCCCACCTTCACCGACCTTCCGATGGACGAGCTCCAGGACGCCGACTACCTGGCCGCCCGGGCCGGGCGGGTCGGGGCTACCGCGGCCGAATCGGTGGAGCCCGGGGTGGGAGAGCCCCTCCCCGAACGGGACCCCGGGGACGACTCCGGGGACACGGTCTACCTCACCGCAGTGGACGCCGACGGGAATGCGGTGTCCTGGATCCAGTCGCTCTACGCCGGGTTCGGCTCCGGGCTCCTGGAGCCGGAGACGGGGGTCATGCTCCAGAATCGCGGCGCCCTCTTCACCCTCCAGGAGGGGCACCCCAACCAGGTGGCTCCCGGGAAGCGCCCCTACCATACCCTCAGCCCGCTCCTGGCTCTCCGCGACGGGGAGCTCGCCTTCACCCTGGGCACGCCCGGCGGCGACAGCCAGCCGCAGTCGCTGCTCCAGATCGTCAACAACCTCCTCCTGTTCGACATGACGGCCCAGGCGGCGGTGGAAGCTCCGCGCTTCCGCTCCTACGACGGGCGGGCCGTCGCCCTGGAAGATCGGGTCCCCTTGGCGGTGCGGTCCGAGCTTGAGATGATGGGTCATGAGATCCGGCTCGTCTCGGGGTGGACGGCCACCTTCGGGGGTGCCCACATGATCCGGGTGGATCCGGAGACCGGGACGCTCAACGTCGCCTCGGATCCCCGGCGGGAAGCCTACGGGTTGGCCTGGTAGGGGGAGCCGGCGAGATGGACACCGCTCGTACGTTCACCCTCCTGGCCTCCCTTCTGGGCTTCCTCGGGGTGGCGCTGGGTGCCTTCGGAGCCCACGCCCTCCGGGAGAGTCTCTCCCCCCGGGATCTGGACATCTTCGAGACCGCCGTCCGCTACCAGCTCGTGCATGCCGTGGCCCTCGTGGGGGTCGCGTGGGCGACGACTCGGTGGCCGGACAGCTCGGCGGTCCTGGCCGGGTGGTTCTTCGTGGCGGGGGTCGCCGTCTTCTCCGGGAGCCTCTACCTGCTGGTCCTGAGCGGGCAGCGCTGGCTCGGTGCGGTCACGCCGCTCGGTGGGATAGCGCTCCTGGCCGGGTGGGTCGCTCTGGGATGGGCCGCCCTTCGGGGCTCGTGACGACCCAGGAGGTGCAGGCGGCCCGGGGCATGCTGGACGCGGCCCGTCGGGTGGTGGTGGTCACCGGGGCCGGCATGAGCGCCGAGTCGGGGGTGCCCACCTTCCGAGGGGAGGACGGCCTCTGGAAGAGCCACCGTCCAGAGGAGCTGGCTACGCCCGGTGCCTTCCAACACGATCCGCAGCTCGTCTGGGAGTGGTACCGGTGGCGACGGGGACTGGTGGCGGCGTGCGAACCCAACCCCGGACACCGGGCGCTGTCGGCCTTCCGGCGCCGACACCCGGAGACCACGGTGGTGACCCAGAACGTGGACGGTCTCCACCAGGAGGCGGACCGTCTGGAAGAGGTGGGCCCGAGCGTCTCGCCGGTGCTGGAGCTCCATGGACGCCTCTTCGGCGACCGATGCCAGGGATGCCACCGGCGAACCGAGGCGGTACGTACCCCGGATCCGGACCTGGAGGCCGCCCTCCCCCGGTGCGACGAATGCGGCGATCTGCTGCGCCCGGACGTGGTCTGGTTCGGAGAGGGCCTCCCGCGGTCGGTCCTGGAGACGGCGGTGGACGCGGCGCGCACCGCCGACATCTGTCTCGTGGTGGGGACGAGCGCACGGGTGCAACCGGCGGCTTCCCTGCCGCTGGCCACCACCGGCGCCGGCGGCACGATTATTGAGGTCAATCCTTCCCCTACCCCCCTGAGCCGTCGCGCCCGGGTGACGCTTCGTGCCCCTGCCGGGGAGCTCCTCCCGGTGCTCCTGGGGCCCTGACGCGAGAGGCTCGGCGAACCGGGCCTGGCGCTTCGGGTAGCGAACCGACGGGTCCCCCCGACCTTCTACCTCCCCCGACATGTCCGTCCGACGTCCGCCCCGGCTTCCCTCTCCTCCACGAGCGGGTCCAGCCACGGCCCTTCGCCTGCCCCTGGTGGCACTCGCCCTTCTCCTGGCGGCCTGCTCCAGCGAGCCCACCGGGCCCCGCGCGGCTTCGGTGGCCGTGACGCCCGGCGAGGTCACCCTGACATCTCTGGGCGGGGTCCAACAGTTCGACGCGGTGGTTCGGGACGCAGACGGGCGTCCGGTGCACGGGGAGACGGTCGAATGGAGCAGTGACGCGCCGGGGGTGGCGTCGGTGAGCCCCTCCGGCGTGGCGACGGCCCTCGCCGTCGGTGTGGCCCGCATCCAGGCGACGGCGTTCGGGGGCACGGGGCAGGCGACCCCCACCGTCCTCCCCCCCGCCCCCGAGTGCGTGGCCCCGGAGACCGTGGTGCTTCCGGTGGGTGGACATACGGTCTTCGGCGCCCAGGAGTGCTTCCGCCTCCCCGCGGGCTCCGCCGGCGACCGCTACCGGGTGGTGGTCCTCCGCCCGGATTCAGGCCGGGCTTCGGACGTGGTGCAAGCCACCCTCTCCGTGTGGGGGGACGCAGCGAGCACGACGTCGGCGTCGGAATCGGCACCCGTTTCCCCCTCCCCCGCCCTACCGAGACCCCGCCTCTCCGGCGACGCGGCGCGGACGCTCCGGCAGGCAGCCGACCTGGCGGAGCGGACCCGTGCCTTCCACGAGCGGCTTCGCGACGAGGAGGCTCGGCTGGTGCGGGACCTGGCTCCCGATCTCCAGCGGATTGCCGTGGGCGCGGCCCAGGGGGGCGGGGCGCCGGCTCTCCAGGGTGCCTCCCCCGAGACCATCCGGGTGAACCCGGCGACGACCTGCTCGGAGGGGAGTGAGGTCACCGGCGTGCACCTCTACTCCGACGAGCGACTCGCCTTCTACCAGGACTCGGCGGACCATGCCGTCTCACCCGTGACATCGGACCAGGTCCGGCGGATGGCCGAGTACTACCGGCTCTACGGGGAATCGGTGGTGAAGGACTACTTCGGGGACCCCACCGACATCGACGGGAACGGACGGACGGTGGTCTTCATCACCCCCGACGTGGAGAACGACGAGGTGGCCGCCTTCGTCTGGAGCGGGGACTTCCTGCCCGAGGGTAGCTGTGCGGCGTCCAACGAGGGGGAGTACGTCTTCTTCAACGGCGGACTCATCCGCTCCATGGACGCCGACGCCCCCAACTATCAGGCGCTCGAGACGCTGGTCCACGAGATGAAGCACGTGGTCTCCCTGTACGGACGCCTCCAGGCGAGCCTCCAGGCCGGCA
>CAKZOQ010000399.1 GCA_937136445.1 uncultured Gemmatimonadota bacterium | reverse complement strand
TCCTCGAGCCGCGCCCGGACGGGTCCCAGGAGGAGGGCGATGGAGCCGGCCCCCAGCCAGGTCCCGAACCCCTCCGGAAGATCCATCCGGGTGGCGAGCTGGGCCTCGACGAGCTCCTCGATGACCGCGAAGAGAAGGGTCAGGACGATGACCGCGCCCCCGTAGACGGTGGACCGACCGATGACCGGGCGGAGGTCGAAGGCTCCGGCGTAGAAGAGCGCGACGCCGTAGGCCGTCAGCGTGACGGTCCACCCCACCGGTTGGAACGCCACGAGGATGCCGTCCCGCGCGGCCTCCAGGACCGGCGAGCCCGTCACCCCGGCCAGGACGATGAGAGACACCGTCATGACCGTCATGAAGGCCGTGAGCAGGTGCGCCGCGAACATCCAGAGGACCTGGCGGCGCCCCTGTTCGTCGGCGAGGCGGTAGGACGTCCACGCCGTCCCGGCGATGGCCAGGATGATGAGGAGCCCGACGGGGCTCGTCAGGGCGAGTATGACGGGGTCGGTCTCCACCGAAGCGCCCAGGAAGGTGTACCCCTGGTGACCCAGCGCCAGCCCCGCCCCGAAGCCGGCCGCCGCCAGCACCAGGAGGATCTGTCCGGCGGGGTGGAGGAGGAACCACAGCACCATCGAGGAGACCCATCGGTTCAGCGGGTCGTACCACATCCCCGATCCCCATTCGTAGAGAAGGCCCTTCACCTCCTCCTTCCGGAGCGTCTGGGGGAAGTGGCCCCAGAAGTAGAGTACGGCCAGGACCTGGATCGCCCAGACCGAGGCGAAGATCACCATGTGGGCGACCGTGGGCTCCCCGGCCGGGATGGGAGAGAGCGACAGCGACAGCGCCATGAGGGCGAGGGCCAGCGCAAGTTCGCGCGCCCCGTCCCGTTGGGCGGCCCGCCATACCAGGATCAGCGAGAGGACCGCGGCGTAGAGCGCGAAGATCAGGTTCAGGTAGGTGACCTGAAACCGGAACGGAACGTCGTCGGGGACCTGCCCCAGACGCGGGAGGAGGTAGACCGTCACGGCGACGGCCAGGAGGTTCACCACGACGGCCGCCACCCTAGTCACCTCCGACCTCAGCCGACCTCGGAAGTGGGAGGGCGAATCCCGAAGAGGGCTTCGCGCAGCCTCCGCTCCTCCATGCGATGGCGGATCCGGAAAAACTCGTAGAAGAGGATCGCATCCCAGACCCCGACCAGCCAAAGAAGGACGGCTTCAAGAGGCAGGTTACCCCAGCCGGCGAGATAGATCCCGAGCATCGCGCGGTCCCGGTAGATCCACCATTCGTACGGAACGCCCATGGTCGCTTCCCAGATCAGACTGAGGAGGACCAGGGCCGTGAAGGTGAAGGCGAGTGCGGGCCAGTTCACGAACTGCTTGACGTTGCGGACCAGGACGATCGAGGGCAGGAGGCCGGCACCCATGAGGAACATGTAGTAGGCCGGGAAGGTCCCGCTCATCTGCAGACGATGCACGATCCCGTAGGCCAGCAGCGCCACCCAGAGCGCCAGGGCCGGGAAGCTGACCTGGAGGATGCGGGGGAGGGACGGCGCGACCTCGTGTCGGTGCGGGTCGTAGCTGCTGAGCCAGTGCTCGTCGGCCCAGAGGTATACGGCCACCATGAAGATCGCCCCGAGCAGGTAGAACCCGAATTCCTCCACCGGGATGTAGCCCTGCACCCAGGAGAGGGTGGACCAGTCGAAGGCCGGCGCCCGGATCCCCAGGGTGGCGTTCCGGTTGGGAAACTCGAAGAAGTGGTAGGCGAAGAAGACGTCCAGGAACGAGCCCAGCGCCGTCATGAGCCCGGCACAGTACAGGAAGGCGCGCTTGTCGTAGTGCGAGCTGTGCCGGCGATGCCAGAAGACGATCACCGCCACGGGAACCGCGAAGATGAGGAGGCTGACGGTGTAGCCCAGCGGCGTCGGGTCGGGCACCGTGTGTCGTTCCCACCACGGGACCCGGATGGTGGCGTGGGTCAGGGCGACGGGGACCGCCACCACGGCCACCATGACCAGGAGGGTCCGGATCTGCCAGTCGGGGCGGCCGTCGCGCTCGCTCACGGTTCCCAGGTGAGGGAGAAGGTGATCCTACGCCCCACCAGCGAGCCTCCGAAGTAGTGGTAGCGCTCCTGATCCAGGAGGTTGGTCGCCGAGAGGGCGGCCTCCAGCCTCCGGGTCAGGGGGCGGCGCAGCGAGAGATCCACCGACTGTCGACCGGGCACTCGCCCCTCCCAGACGCCGCTACGAAAGGGGAACCCCTCCACGAGACGGAGGCCGAGCCGGACCCTCAGCCCCTGAGGACGCTGATAGGTCGCCGCCAGGTTCGCCGTGTGGGTCGGGGTGTTGCTGGGCAGCGAATCTCCGCCCAGGAAGGTGCCCTCCTCGAAGTCCACCTTCACGAAGCCGTAGTTGCCCGTGAGCTCCACCTCGTCGGAGAGCTGAACGGCCGCCGCCACGTCCACGCCCCACTGGTCGGCCCGTCCGGCCCCCGTTCCCGCGAAGAGGATGGCGGTGGACCCGTCCCGGAGCCGGGTCAGTCCGGGAACCGACTCGTTGACGGTCGCCTCCACCGCGGAGGCTACCGAGGCCGGGAGCCCCTCGGGCGCCGTCCAGGGACCGAAGTCGGGGTGCACGCCAGGGAGGAGGTCGGTGAAGAAGTTCTCGAAGCGGCTCAGGTGGCCGTCCAACGTCACGTAGACCCGTCGGAACTGGCCCTTGTACCCCACCTCCCACGCCGTCACCTCCTCCGGCCCCAGGTTCTGGTCCCCGATGGTCAGGACGGGCACCGCCTCCGAGCGCGTCAGGAGGGCGCCTGGGGGGATGCCGGCCAGGCCGGGCCCCAGCGGGGAGGTGCGCAGCGCGGTTTCCAACGCCGAAAGGTCCTGGGGCGGGCCCAGCGGGACGCGCACGAACCGTTGGCTCACCGTCGGCATGAGGAAGGCGCGGCCATAGGTGACCCGGAGGTTCTGGTCCTGGGTGGGGGCCCACACGAGCGCGGCCCGGGGCGAGAGCTCGCTGTCGTAGAGCGACGAGGCGTCCCAGCGACCAGCCACCACCACGTCGACGCTCGGCGCGAGGGCCCAGGTCGCCTGCCCGAAGAGCGCGTAGTAGGCGTCGGCCCGTGCGTCGAATTCAGGAGCCAGGACCGTGCCCTCGGTGTCCACGGTCTCTCTCCGGATCGATCCCCCCAGGACGGCGCGGAGGCGATCGTCCGCGAAGCTCTCGATGACCTGAGCCTCGAGGTGGGTGCGATGGGAGCGGTCGCGGAAGGTTCGGCCACCCGCCAGATCTACCTGCTCCCCCGTGCGGCCTCCGAAGGTCGCGAAGACGTTGACCCGCTCCGTGCCGAGGGCGGCCCGGGCCCAGGGCTGGTCGGATCGCAGGATCTGGGCCCTGGAACCCGAGCTGGCGTTGACCTGGTTCTCCACCCGCGTGAAGCCGCCTTCCAGCGTGAAGGCCCCCCCGTCGTCGCGGTACCGCTCCACCCGGGCCGATCCCCCGACGGTCACCACCGGGTCCGCTTCGCCCTGGGCCTCGGCGGGAATCCCCGGGGGGCTCGCGGTGCGCTGACCCTGGAGGGGGAGGAACTCGTACCCTGGGGGCGGGGCGGATCCCGGGACCGGTCCCTCCACCGCAGGCCGGTATTCTTCCGCGAGATCACCCAGCGCCGTTCGGGAGCGGTCGGAGGAACCAGAACGTGAATAGCGTCCGGAGACCCGGAGGCCCCAGCGGAGGTCGTCCGTGACGAAGGCGTGCCGCCCGTTCAGGTGGAGAGAGGATCGCTCCCCGTAGCCCGCGGTGATCCGGGTGCCCTGGGCCTGCCGCACCGAGGGGGTGACGATGTTGAGGATCCCGGAGAAGGCGTTGGCGCCGTAGAGGGCCGACCCCGGACCCCGCACGAGCTCCACCCGCGTCCGATCCTCGGACACCGAGAGCGTGGGCCACTCCGGCCCGCCCGCGAAAGGAGCGCTGACGTCGCGCCCGTCCACGAGCACCAGGAGCCGCCGATTCACCAGGGCGTTGAAGGCCCGGGGGTTCACCTGGAAGGTCTCGGCGCCCCCCTCCTGGACCTGGACCCCCGGAAGGTCCGTGAGGAGGCGGGCCACATCGCCCGAGGCGGCAAGGTCCCGGACCCGGCCGGGCTCCACCACCTGGACGGCGGCAGGGGACTCGACCACCCGCTCCGGCTGACGCGAGACGGCGGTCACCTCGAGCTCCCCCAGAAGGAGGGGGTCGGGCTGCAGGACCAGCTCCACCACTTCGGTCGCGCCTGCGACCACGGTCACCTCCATCCTGCGGTCCCGATACCCGAACCAGGAGACGTCCAGCGTCCAGACGCCGGCGGGCAGCTCGGGGAGGAGGAAGCGTCCCCCTTCGTCGGTCACGGTGACCTGACCGGATCCGAGCGCATCGACGACGACGTTCCCGACCGGACGGTCGCTCTCCCCGTCCACCACCGTCCCCCGTACGGAGCCCGTCTGGGCGTGCGCGGACCAGGGGAGGGCGATGAGGAGAAGCAGCGTGACGGCGAGCCGGGACATCAGGGGGGCGGCTGAGGAGACCATGGTCAGGCAGGCTCGGGAACCGCCGAGCGAGGGGGCGATGCACCCCCGTCCCGAGCGCGCTTCAGGTGGGTGATGTAGAGAACGTCGAAGAGGAAGGTCGCCGCGAACATCACGTACATGAAGGTCCAGCTCTCGTCGGGCTGGAAGGGGTGTTCACCCGGTCCGGAGTAGAAGACCAGCGTGAGCCCTCCGGCATAGAAGAGGTTGGCCGCCATTTTCGTCCAGGCCGCGGGCCAGGACAGGCCTCGGAGACCCCACTTCTCCCGGTCCCAGAGCAGGAAGAGGAATCCCAGGCTCATGACCATGTTGATGATCCACCCGTTGACGATCAGGAAGATGTCGTCGTAGTAGGTCACGAAGCCCAGTTGCAGGAAGAAGAAGATGACGATGAGCCCGACGAGGTTCCGGGTCCAGTGGCGTCGCATGTGCGGCACCCGCTCCAACTGGCGCCCCCAGCGGAAGAGCTGCCAGGCGAGGATCACGTCCAGCCCCAACCAGAAGACATCGACCAGGATGCCGGCCGTCTCCGCGAACTTCAGCGTGGGCGAGGTCGCCGGGGGCATCGGACAGATGCCGGAGAGGCCCAGGGTGCCTTCCGGGGCGTTGCAGGACAGCACCGCCAACGACTCCCAGGTGATGTTGAGGCAGATCGCGAACATCGGCAGCCCGTATGCCCGATCCTTGAAGCTCCGCCGGATGATGAGGATGTAGGTCAGGATCCAGAGAATGCCCCCCAGGGCGAGGGGGATGCTCGTGAGGAGATGAGCCGGATCCAGGTAATGGGCTGTACGGGGCAACGCGAGCTCCGGGGGGGGCGAGGCTGAGCACGTATGTCCGGAGATACGTCGGAGGGTCCCGGGGGGAAAGGGTTCGCTCCATGAGGTGCAGGCGCGCGTTCGGGCCGGCCTTCCTCCACGGAACGCCCCCAGGGCTCATCCCCCGGGCTCGGGGAGCTCCGCCCTCCAGAACAGAATCCCCATCAGCGCCGCAGCCACGGGAAAGACCACGGTGTAGCCTACGATTCCGATGTTTCGGACCTGCATGTCGTTCAGGAAGACGCCTGCCAGGCCCGCCAGCGCGAGCACCCCACTCGCTCCCAGCACGAAGCGAATCCCGCGTTCCAGCCGCCCGGTGTGGAAGACGGGCATGGCGAACAGAACCGAGGCCGGGAAGAAGAGGTCCCAGGCCAGGATGTCGAGCGCGTAGACCACCGACGGCCAGGTGAACGAGAAGAGCCAACCCATGTCCCCGAAGGCCTCTTGTCGACTGAGGGTCAGGACCGCGAAGTGGACCGCGGAGGTGACGACGGCCACGAGGGCCATGAACACGACGGCGGTCATGCTCCGGGCCTTGGTCTCCTGGGACGACCAGGCGTGCACGGACACCATCAGCGCGACCATGAACGGCATCATGGCCAGAATCAGGAGCTCGAGCGCCGTGAACCAGGGATCCGCGATGGGATCCTGTGGAGAGGGGAGGGTGGCGAGCCCGACGACCAGGCACGTGAGGTACGCGATCTCGAGCGACACCACCCCGACGGCAGACGCGATTCCGAGGCGGCGAGCGGACCTCGTGAAGCCGGAACCCAAAGGAGGCCTCCTCTGGCCGAAGTGTCGGACAACGTGCCGCACACCGGAGGAGTGCGTTTTCGAAGGGCGTGCCGGGGTCGCCGAGCGTGGCCCGGCTGGGCAACCTGCGGATCGCCTCGCCGCTACTCCCCGCCGCCCCCCGGTATCTCGACGGGCCCCAGTGCGGCCGGGCGGGCCTCCGGCTGATAGATCCGGGTCTCGAAGGCGCGGAAGTCCGACAGCACCTCGTTCAGCTCGCCGATGGCCTCGGCCACGTCCCCTTCTGAATGGCCGATTCGCCACATCTGGTCGGCGGTGGGTCTGGCCCGGATTCCCTCCAGGGAGCCGGCCATGCCGCTGGCGTCGGCCTCGTCGATGGCCTCCTCCGACTCCTCCAGCCGTCGGCTGATGGAATCGGCCTCGGCCAGGAGGGCGTCGGCGCCCTCGATCCCCTCCAGCGCCGCGCGCGCCGTTCCGATCCGGTCCCGGGCCTCCTCCAGAGCCTCCTCGGCGGCGTCCACCGCCCGACCCATCTCATAGAGCCGGTCCAGCGCCTCCTGGCGCTCCGCCAGCACGGCGGTACTCGCTTCGGCGCGGGGGTCCTGGCGCACCGTGACCTCTGCGGTGGACTCGGCGTCTCCGGCGACGAGGCGGGCGGCATAGCTGCCGGGGAGCACCATGGTCCCCTCACCATCCCCGTCCTCCGCCTGGTCCGTCCGGAAGTCCCAGACGGCGGTCTGCATCCCGACCTCGCCGGAGGCCCGGAGTGTCCGTAGCGTCTGGTCGCCGTCCAGGATCTCGATGTGGACCGAGTCGTCCGCCGCCTCCCGCAGCCAATACCGCAGGAGTGCGCCGGGGGGCGGATTGTCGCCGATGAACTCGCCAGCCACGAACCAGGGGCCGCCGCGGATCGCCCACTGGGTGGCGCGGGTGTCGAAGAGGACGGCGTTCTCGCCCAATGCGCCCCCCGCGGCGGCCTCCTCCAGGAAGCCGATGTCGTCGAGGATCCAGATGCTCCGGCCGTGGGTCCCGATGACCAGGTCGTTCTCCCGGGGGTGGATCCGGATGTCGTCCACTGGAACCGTGGGGAAGTTTCCGGTGAGGCGGCTCCAGGCCTCCCCGCCGTCCACGGAGATCCAGAGGCCCATCTCATTGCCCAGGAAGAGGAGGTCGGGCGTCTCGGGATGCTCCCGAATGGCGTTCACCGCGGCGTCCGAAGGCAGGCCCTGGGCGATGGCCTCCCAGCTCTCCCCGAAGTCCTCGCTCACGAGGGCGTAGGGTCGGTAGTCGTCGTTCTTGTGGCCGTCGAAGGTCAGATAGACCCGTCCCTCGACGTGGTGGGAGGCCTCGAGACCGCTCACCCACATGCCGTGCCCGAGGTCGGGAACGCCATCGGTGAGGTCGGTCCAGCTCGCGCCGCCGTCTCGGGTGACCCAGACCTTGCCGTCGTCCGTCCCCGCGTACAGGACGTCGCCGTTCAACGGGGACTCGCCGATCTCCGAGATGGTCCCGTAGTGGCTCACCCCGTCATGGAGGGAGAGGGTGGCGGAGTCGACGGGCATGCCCATGATGGGGAGGGTGTCCCGGTCGATCTGCCGCGTCAGGTCCGGGCTCGCTTCTTCCCAGGAGTGGCCGCGATCGCGGGTGCGCATGAGGTGGTTCCCGCCGGCGTACACCGTGGCGGGGTCATGCAGGGAGATGTGAAGGGGCGTGTTCCAGTGCCAGCGGTACTCCCGCTCCTCATCCTCCGGCGTGGGACGCGCCGTGGGCTGGAGGGAGGCCGACTCGCCGGTCTCGGCATGGTAGCGGCCAAAACGTCCGTTCTGGGACTCCGCGTAGACCACGTCCGGGTCGGTGGGGTCCACCACCGCCCAGAACCCGTCCCCGCCCCAGATCCTCACCCAGTGTCGGTTCCGCGGGCCCGACTTGGTCATCCGACCCTCGTCGGTGGTGGTCTGGTTGGGTCCGCACCACGAATTGTTGTCCTGGAGCCCGCCGCATACCCAGTAGGGATCGCGGGAGTCCAGGCCGATCTGGTAGAACTGCCCGGCGGCCACGTTGTGGATGTGGCGCCAGTGCTCGCCTCCGTCCCGGGAGGTGGCGATGCCGCCGTCGTTGCCCAGGAGAAGATGCTCGGGGTCGTTCGGGTCCACCCACATGGCGTGGTGGTCCAGGTGCACGCCGGGGGCCGCCTCCCCCTCCCACCAGGTGCGCCCGCCGTCGTCGGAGATCGAAAACTGTACTCCGCCCAGATAGATGCGCTCCGGGTTGGTCGGATCGATGCGGATCAGGGAGAAGTACA
Organism: uncultured Gemmatimonadota bacterium; assembly: GCA_937136445.1. Taxonomy (GTDB): domain Bacteria; phylum Gemmatimonadota; class Gemmatimonadetes; order Longimicrobiales; family Gaopeijiaceae; genus JAJCZZ01. The sequence goes on along the minus strand of CAKZOQ010000399.1, from coordinate 589 downwards.
TGGGGCGTGGGTTCCGGTCGCTCATCTTTTCCCACGAGTCGCCCCGGTCGGTGGACCGGTAGACGCCCCGGCCCTCCCCGCTGGATTCGACGACGGCATAGACCAGGTCGCCGTCTCCGTCAAAGATGTCCAGCCCGACGCGCCCCAGGTCACCCTCGGGCAGCCCCTGGTCCAGCCTCTCCCAGGTCCCGCCCCCGTCCAGCGTCCGCCAGATCCCGCTTCCGGCTCCGTCTGCGCTGAAGCCCCAGGGGGTGCGCTGCCGCTGGTAGGTTGCGGCGAAGAGGGTCTCGGGGTCGTTCGGATCCATGACAAGGTCGATGGCGCCGGTGTGCTCGTCCACGTAGAGCACCTTCTCCCACGTCTCGCCACCGTCGGGGGTGCGGTAGACGCCCCGTTGCGTGCGGGCTGGAGTGAAGGCCCACGGTGACGCCTCCCGGTGGGATACGCCGCGTCGAGGTCCGGGTGGGTCTCGGGGCTGGCGTCGGGGGCATAGCGGCGGATGAAGCCCCAGAGCGTCTCGCGATCCTCGGCATGCGCGACGGAGGCGAGGTTCAGGAGCATCGCGAAGCTCACGATCATCGTCGAGGCC
>CAKZOQ010000398.1 GCA_937136445.1 uncultured Gemmatimonadota bacterium | reverse complement strand
CGGCGCTGACCCAGGCCTTCCGGACGCAGACGGACCGGACGGGCTTCTGCGCCCTGGGCTCCGTGAAGTCCAACATCGGCCACCTGGACACGGCTGCGGGGGTGGCGAGCCTCATCAAGGCCATCCTCGCCATCAAGCACGGTGAGATCCCGCCCACCGTCCACTTCCGGGAGCCCAACCCCCTCCTGAACCTCGACGAGAGTCCGTTCTACGTGAACGGCGAGGTGGTGCCGTGGCCTCGGGACGGAGCGCCCCGGCGGGCGGGCGTCAGCTCCCTCGGCGTGGGCGGGACCAACGCCCACGTCGTCCTGGAAGAGGCGCCGGCCCGGGAGCCCTCCGGCCCCGCGCGAGACCGCCACCTCCTGGTCCTGTCGGGGCGTGACGCCCAGGCGCTGGGAGACGCGGGCCGGGCGTTGGTGGACGTCCTGGACGCCGAGGACCCGCCGTCCCTCGCCGACGTCTCCTACACCCTCCGCCGGGGGCGCCGTCGTTTCGGACACCGCCGGGCGCTGGTGGCATCCGCCCCCGAGGAAGCCGTCCAGGTGCTGGCCACCGGCGAGGGCCTGACGGAGGTGGAGACCGACGCCGAACGCCGGGAGACCGCCTTCCTCTTCGCCGGGGGAGGCGCCCAGTACCCGAACATGGGTCGGGCGCTGTACGAGGGAGAGGAGGTCTACCGCACGGCGCTGGATCGATGCCTGGACCACCTGAAGCAGGCCGAGGACCTGGACCTGTCCTCCCTCCTCTTCTGCGAGACGGGACAGGAGGAGGAGGCGGGCCGGGAGCTCCAGCGGCCGTCCCGGGCTCTCCCGGCCCTTTTCGCGACCCAGTACGCCCAGGCGCGGCTCTGGATGTCCTGGGGGATCGAACCGACGGCGATGATCGGCCACTCCATGGGCGAGTACACGGCGGCCTGTCTGGCCGGCGTCTTCTCCCCCGAAGCCGGCATGTCGCTGGTGGCCCTCCGAGGGCGGCTCTTCGAGAAGGTGGAGCGCGGGGGCATGCTCTCCGTCAGCCTCGGGGAGGAGGAGCTGCGTCCGTACCTGGGCGACGAGCTCTCCATCGCCGCGCTGAACGCTCCCGAGGTGTCGGTGGCCTCGGGTCCGGAGGATGGGATCGCCCGACTCCAGACCCGGTTGGAGGCGGACGGCCATGACTGTCGCCGCATACGGATCGATGTCGCCGCCCACTCCTCCATGCTGGAGCCGGTGCTGGACGAGTTCGGCGCCTACCTCCGGGGGCTGGAGTTCCAGGAACCCGAGCTCCCGGTCATCTCCAACCTCACCGGGGAGGTGGCCACTCCGGGGCAGCTCACCGACCCGGACTACTGGGTCCGCCACCTTCGGCACACCGTGCGCTTCGCCGAAGGCGTAGGTCGACTGCTCCGCCCCGACGGGCCGGTGCTGCTCGAGGTGGGACCCGGGCGTACCCTGGCGACCCTCGCCCGGATGCACCCCTCGTGGACGAGGGAACAGCCGTCGCTCCACTCCCTCCCCCACCCGGACGAGCCCGGAGACGCCCTCTCCTTCCAGCTCGGGACGCTGGGTGCGCTCTGGGCCCACGGGGTGGACGTGGACTGGGAAGCCTTCGACGGGGATGCGCGGCGCAACCGGATCACCCTGCCCGGCTACCCCTTCCAGCGGGAGCCCTACTTCGTGGAGCCTCCGGTGGAGGTGGTGGAGGTGGGGCCGGCGCAGGGGGATGAGGCGGAGACCGGACGCATCGAGGACCCGAGCCGGTGGTTCCACCAGGTGGCGTGGACCCCCACGCCTCTTCCCGACTCCGATGCCGGAGGCAGCCCCGACAAGGCGCTGGTGCTCGGCGAGTCCGGGCCCCTGGTGGATGCCCTTGCCAAGGCGCTTGCCGACCGGGGCACCGCCGTCGTCCGGGTCGCCGCCGGCGAGGCCTTCCAGGACCAAGGCGAGGGTCGGTATCGACTGCGGCCCGGCGTGCGGGAGGACTGGGACCGTCTGATGCGCGCCCTGGAATCATCCGGCGAGCTGCCGGGGGTCGCCGTCCACGCCTGGTGCGCCGACGGCGTCGACGAGGGCGAGGGGATGGACCGCGCCTTCTTCTCGACCCTCTTCCTCCTGCAGGCCCATGAGGAGATCGCCACCGATCACGCCCTCCGACTGGTGGCCGTGGCGCCAGGATCCCTCGGCCTGCCAGGGGACACGGACCCGAGCCCCCACGCGGCCCTTCTCCAGGGCCCGTGCAGGGTGGCTTCCTCGGAGCTTCCCTCGGTGTCGTGCCGGTTGGTGGATCCGGGGCCGCCCCCCGCCGACGGGGTCCCGCTCCGCCGACTCGCCACGCGTCTGCTCCGGGAGATCACCACGGCGGACGAGCATCGCGTGGTGGCGTATCGTGGGGCCCAGCGTCTGGTGGAACGGTTCGAGCCGGTGCCCCTGGAGGAGGGGCGGCCGGGAGCCGGCCTGGTGGAGGAGGGCGTCTACCTGGTCACCGGCGGACTCGGTGGGATCGGTCTCGTCATGGCCGGCGAGCTGGCGGAGCAGGCCCGCGCGAGGCTGGTCCTCCTGAGTCGCAGCGGACTTCCGGCGGCGAGCGAGCGGTCGGCCTGGCTTCGCGACCACCCGGACGACGACAAGACCTCCCGCGCCATCCGGGAGGTCCAGGCGCTGGAGGAGCGTGGGAGCGAGGTCCTGGTGCTCCAGGGGGACGTCACCGATGCCCCTCGGATGAGGCAGGTGGTGGAGGAGGTCCGTACCCGCTTCGGCCGGATCGACGGCCTGATCCACGCGGCCGGCATCCTGGACGACGGGCCGCTCTTGGCGCGGGACCGCGAGCAGGCGGAGACCGTCCTCGGGGCCAAGACGCGGGGGACCCTGGCGCTGGAGGCTGCGCTCGAAGGGACCGACCTGGATCTGGTGGTCCTTTTCTCCTCGGTGAGCGCCGTCATCGGCGCCCCCGGACAGGTGGACTACGCGGCGGCCAACGCCTTCATGGACGTGTTCGCCCGCTCGAGGCTGGACCGGATGGCCGAGCGGGTGATCTCGTTGGCCTGGGGAGCCTGGAAGGACGTCGGGATGGCGGCGGAGCTGGCAGGGGAGGCGCGCTACGGGCCCGCCGGGGCGGAGGCCCGCCTCGACGAGCTCGACCACCCCTACTTCGACCAGCGGGTGGACGGCCAGGACGGCTCGGTCGGCTTCCGCACCCGGCTCCGTGTGGGGCGCCACTGGATGGTGGACGAACACAAGGTGAAGGACGGCGGTTGGGTCCTTCCGGGCTCCGGCTATGTGGAGCTGATCCACGGTGCGTCGCGCGAGGTCCTCCCCGGACCGGGGTTCGTCATGCGGGACCTCGTCTTCCTCCGTCCCTTCCGCGTGGGAGAGGACGACGAGCGGGAGCTCGAGGTGCACCTGGACCCCGGCGAGGATCGGCGCGAGGTCCTGGTGCGCAGCCGCCGACCGGGCGAAGAGTGGGTGGAGCACGCCACGGCGACGGTGGGGGCGAGCTGGGGTGAACAGGACGCTCCGGCGGCCCTCGAGGCGGTCCTGGACCGGGTGGGCAGCCCGGAGTCCATGGCCCAGCCCGAGCATCCCTTCATGGACTTCGGTCCTCGGTGGCACAACGTCGTGGCTCGAGCCACGCGGAACGGAGAAGCGGTCCTTCGTCACCGGCTCCCGGACGCCTTCCGGGACGACCTGGAGGGCGTGGCGCTCCATCCGGCTCTGCTGGACATGGCCACGGCCGGAGCCCAGCACCTGATTCCCGGCCTGGAGGTGGAGCGGGACTTCATGGTCCCCGCCGGCTACGGGGCGATGCGGGCACCGGCGGAGCTTGGGTCGGAGGTCCTGAGCCACATCCGTCTCGGGAGCGCCGACGAAGGCGCCACCTTCGCCAGCTTCGACATCACCGTCTACGCCCCCGACGGAGCGGTGCTGGCGGAGGTCCGGGACTTCAACATGGTGCGGGTGGAGGGAGAGATCGGTGGAGGGGACGGCGATGCCGGGCCGGGCTGGCTCCAGGCCGCCATCTCTCCGGAGGAAGGCCTCGACGTCTTCCGGCGCGTCCTCAGCCACCCGGTGGCCCCCCACCTCCTGGTCGCCACCCGGCCGCTCGACCTGCTGGTGGAGGAGGCGCGGCGGGCGACGGTCCGGGCTCGCCCGCGCTCCGCGCGGAGGGCGCCCGAACGGGTACCCGCCCCGGAGGTCGCCGCGGCGCTGCAAGCCCACGAGGCGGTGGCGGAGGCCGCCGCCATCGGTGGAGCCCCGGGGGCACTGGACGACGCGGCCCGAGTGGTGGCCTTCGTCGTCTTCCAGGCGGGGCGGAGTGCCACCGTGAGCGAGCTGCGTCGGTTCCTGCGGAAGTCGTCCGATCTGGACCGTGCACGGGTGCCCCAGAACTTCGCCGAGATGGTCTCGCTCCCTCGCGACGCGGAGGGAGAGGTGGCCTACGGAGACCTCCGAGACCCCTTCGCCGTGGTGGACGACTTCGTCGCGCCGAGAACCCCGTCGGAGGAGG
>CAKZOQ010000397.1 GCA_937136445.1 uncultured Gemmatimonadota bacterium | reverse complement strand
GCTTGCGCCCGCCGGTTTTCAAGACCGGTGCATTGAACCGCTCTGCCACCCCTCCTCGGCGGGCCGGAGCCCGCGGACCCTAAGATGCCGTGCGGGGGCGGTCGGGTCCACCGAGCCCGCTACGGCCCCTCCCCCATCACCAGCCGAGCCGTGTCCCGGGCGATGAGGAGCTCCTCGTCGGTGGGAATGACCCAGGCGTGCAGGCGGGAGTCGTCGGTGCTGATCCGCACCGCCTCCCCGCCCCGGGCCGCCTCGTTGGAGGCCGGATCCAGCTCCAGCCCCATCCACTCCAGGCCGTCGCAGATCCGAGCCCGCACCCCGGGAGCGTTCTCCCCGATGCCCCCGGTGAAGACCACGGCTTCGGCGCCACCCAGCGCCGCCAGGTACGCCCCGACGTAGCTGCGGGCCCGGTAGGCGAACATCTCCACGGCCAGGCGGGCCCGACGGTCGTCGGACTCCTCGATCTCCTCCAGGAGCTCGCGCATGTCGTGGGTGAGGCCGCTGATCCCCAGGAGCCCCGACTGCTTGTTGAGCACCGTCTGCACCTGCCCGCGGGGGAGGCCCTCCTTCTCCCCCAGGAACTCGAGGATGGCCGGGTCCAGGGAGCCGGAGCGGGTGCCCATGATCAGCCCCTCCAGCGGGGTGAAGCCCATGGAGGTATCCACCGAGCGGCCGCCGCGGATGGCGCAGGCGCTGGCCCCGTTCCCCAGATGGAGGGTGACCAGCGTGCATTCCTCCCGGGGACGGCCGGTGAGCTGTCGCCAACGGTAGGCCACATAGCGGTGGCTGGTCCCGTGAAAGCCGTAGCGACGGATCTTGTGGCGACGGTAGTACGAATAGGGGAGGGCGTAGAGGTAGGCCTCTTCGGGCATCTGGGCATGGAACGCCGTGTCGAAGACGGCGACCTGGGGCAGGCCGTCGCCCAGGCGATCCCGGATGGCCTCGACCCCCCTCAGGTTGTGGGGATTGTGGAGCGGCGCCAGCTCGATCATCTCCTCCATCTCCGCCATCACCTCGGCGTCGATGAGCACCGAGGCCCGGAACCGCTCCCCGCCGTGGACCACGCGATGGCCGGCGGCCCCGATGTCCGCGACGGACTCGAGTGGGCCCTCGTCGGAGACGAGCCACGCCAGCACGTGGTCCACCGCGTCTGCCAGCCCCGAAAGCGGCGCCGTGCGGTACCTGCGCTGCTCGCCGGCCCAGAGCCTCACGATGGCCTCGCCCCCGATGCGCTCCAGCACCCCGTGGGCCAGACGCTCGTCTTCGTCCCGGCGCATGCGCTCGGGATCGGTGGCGAGGAGGTAGAACTTGAGGGTCGAGGAGCCGGCGTTGAGGACGAGGACGTTCATGGGTGGCCGTCGCGGGCGTGGTCGGTGGCGAAGCTACAACCTATCATGCTCGACCGACGTCTTCCTTCGGACCTCACCCTGATGCCCCGACAGACCCACACCAGCCCCGGCTACCGCGTCCCCATCCCCGGCTTCAGCCAGGTCGTGGAGGCTCCGGCCTCCGGACGACTCCTCTTCGTCTCGGGGCTGACCTCCCGGGACGAGGAGGGTCGGATCGTCTCCGTCGGAGACCTGGCCGGGCAGACCCGCCAGGTGCTCACCCGCATGGAGGCCGTCCTCGCCGCCGCCGACGCTACGCTGGACGACGTCGTACAGATCCGCACCTACCTGGTGGACATGGGGGGGTGGCCGGAGGTGGAAGGGGTCTGGCGTATGGTGTGGAGGGAGCCCTGGCCCGCGTCCACCTGTGTGGAGGTCTCGCGCCTCCATGACCCCCGGCAACTCATCGAGATCGACGCCGTGGCGGTGGCTCCGCCCGTGGACGGGGTCGTGGACTCGGACCCCGGGACGCCAGACGGGGTCTGAGCCCGCATGAGCGACGCTGGCCCGATGTCCGAACCACCCCTCTGGAAACGCGCCCTCTCCTGGCTCGAGATCCTGGCCTGGATCGGGGTCTCGCTCTTCCTGCTGGACCGCCTGGGTCCACAGCTCTCCGCCCTCACCGGGATCGAGGTGGGCGCCACAGAGACGCCTTCCTTCGTCGCCACCACGTTGGCGGGTGACACGCTTTCGGCGGACGGGCTGCGCGGGGAGGTGGCGGTGGTGAACTTCTGGGCGACCTGGTGCGGACCATGCCGCCTGGAGATGCCCGCCCTCCAGGGGCTCCACGAGGACTACGCGGAGCGCGGGGTGACGGTGCTGGGACTCTCCACGGACGTGGACGGTTCGGCCATTCCCCCCTTCCTGGAGGAGCGGGGCATCACCTATCCGGTGGGGCGGGCCACCCCGGCGCAGCGCCAAGCCTTCGGCGGGGTGCGGGGGATTCCGACGACGCTCATCCTGGATCGCGAGGGACGCGTACGCCACCGGGTGGTGGGGTACTTCGCGCCCCCGGCCATGCGGGCGGCGGTGGAGCGGCTCCTGGCGGAGGAGGTCCCGGGCGAGGAGGCGGAGCCGGACGTCATCCCGACCACGCCCGCCTCTGCCACCCCTCCCCTCCCCGCCTCCGTGACCTGGACGCCGCAACAGCCGAACCAGGGATCGCTGCTCCGCGTCACCCTTCAGTCCCCGGACCGTGCCCTGGCCTCGGTGGAGGGGACGCTGGGGGGCGAGGCCCTTCGCTTCCACGCCCCACGCTCGCCCACCGCGGCCACTGGTGAACTCGCCTCTCTCGCACCGGTGCCGGTGGACGCCGAGGACCCCCTGACCGCCACCCTCATCGTCCGGTACCGCGACGGGGGCGAGGAGCGTCTCCCCCTCCGCATCCCCGTGGGCCCAGGGGACTTCCGGCACGAGGCCCTGCAGGTGGCGCCGGAGTTCGGGAGCCCCCTCACCGGGGAACGTCGGGCCCGCCTGGACCGGGACATCGCCCGGGCGGCCGCCGTGTCCCGTGCCGCCATGGACACGCCCCCGCTCTGGTCGGCCGAAGCCGTCCTTCCCCGCCCTGCCCGCGTCACCAGCGGGTTCGGCAACGGGCGGGTCTTCAACGGCCAGGTGTCGAGCCGGCACATGGGGCTGGACCTGGACGGAGCCACCGGCGATACGGTCCGGGCGCCCACCCGGGGTGTGGTGGAGCTGGTGGACGACTTCCTCCTGGCAGGCTCCATCGTCTACCTGAACCACGGCGGCGGGCTGGTCAGCGGGTACTTCCACCTCTCCGACCAGCTCGTGAGCGCCGGGGACACGGTCCGGTCGGGACAGCCCATCGGGCGGGTCGGCGCCACCGGCCGGGTCACGGGTCCCCACCTGCACTGGGTGGTCCGCTACGGCCGGACCAGCCTGGACCCCAGGAGCCTCCTGGAGGTGCTCTCCCAGCCCCGGAGAGGGGCACCCCTCCCCCGCTGAACGAAAGATCCCAGCCGGAGACGCGGCCTCCTCAGCGCCCCGACTCCTCCGCGCCGTTCTCCTCGCTCTCGCCATCTCCCTCGCTGGGCCACGCGTGGGCCTCCAGGGTGGCGCGGTCCACGTATTCCAGCGCCGAGGCGTGGGTCGCCTCCAGCACGACCGGCGGAGCCATGCCGGCCTCCCAAGCCTCCTTCCAGCGAGCGGCGCACAGGCACCAGCCGTCGCCGGGCTCCAGCCCTGGGAATCGGTAGGCCGGCCGAGGGGTGGAGAGGTCGTTCCCCACGCTCCGGGAGTAGGCGAGGAACTCCTTGGTGACGCGGGCGCAGACGGCATGCACTCCCCGGTCCCCGGCACCGGTGCGGCAGCAGCCGTCACGGAAGAACCCGGTGAGGGGCTCGTGGGAGCAATCCTGGAGGGGGCCACCCAGGACGTTGCGGCCTCGTAGGGAGGGATCGGTCATCGGCTCTCCCCGCCCTAGTGCCGGAACAGGCGGCGGCCCGTCATGACCATGGCAATGCCGTGTTCGTCGGCGGCCTGGACCACCTCGTCGTCCCGGATGGAGCCGCCGGGCTGCACGATGGCCTTCACTCCAGCCCGTGCCGCGGCGTCCACGCCGTCCCGGAAGGGGAAGAAGGCGTCGGAGGCCAGGACCGAGCCCTCGAGCTCCAGCTCCTGGTCCCCGGCCTTCCGCACCGCGATCCGCGACGAATCCACCCGGCTCATCTGTCCCGCGCCGATGCCCACCGTCGCTCCGTTGCGCGCCAGGAGGATGGCGTTGGACTTCACCCCGAAGACCGCCGCCCAGGCGAAGCGGA